>RGZZ01000017.1 GCA_010028905.1 Pseudomonadota bacterium
GGAGGGGGTGTCCGCTGGCATGGATGGCCTTACGGTCTTCTTCCCCGCATCCGCGAGGGTCAGGGTCGATGCCCCTTTGTGACTGGTGCGCAGGTCGCGCGGGTGACGCACTGGCCTCTTTGGCGATTGCTCGAGGGCAATGTCGCTCTCTGACAGCACGAACGCTGCGCCCGCGAGTGAGGCCACAAAGCCGATTGCAAGGACGGCCTGCCGCAGGGTTCGCATCTGGTTGCGCCTGCGAAGCTCGGCCATCCCGGATCTCAGCGGGTCACATGCGGCACAGACGGCGCCACCGTCGGGCACCAGTCCACCACATCGCATGCATGCCATCGGAGGCAGGCTCCTTCCCCGGAGTTTTCATCAGGGTAGCAGGCAAAAGGCTGATCGGCTATTCCCCAAAGGGGGAGGAATTCGGGAGCTGGGTCGGGTGCTCGTCTGCCCTTGCCCCAAGGGTCTTCTCGTCGTCAGCGCCGTCTTCAGGCGCCATCATAAGCGCTCCCATGCGCAGCGCGTACAGCGCCAGGCCCACCTTGTCGTGAACCCCCAGCTTGGCGCGCGCGTTCTGGGCGTGCTTCTTGACCCCCTCGACGCTGATGCCCATGCGGTCGGCGATCAGGCGGTATTTCAGCAGGCAGAGCGCAGCCGTCTCGCGCTCGCGCGCGGTCAGTCGCGCCCAGCGCGCTTCAGATGGGCTGGGCGCGGGTTGAGCGCGCAGCGCGTCGGGGGTATGAGCACCGTCAGAGGCGGTCTCTTTGCTTCTGCGGTGGCGGGGAGGGGGGCGACGCATGAACACCTCATCTGCATAGGGAGTGACGGCATCGAACAAAGGTGGGGTGACCGTGCCATCAGACTACCAGCAGAAGGGCGAGAGGGCCATTCCTACAAAGTGGAAGATTTCCGGGAGCCCCCCTCCCCGAAACGGGTAGACCACCTTCAGATGGGGTCTTCTGTTGTGGGAGCGGTGGAGAGATCGCCTTCGAGCGCGCCCATGCGCACGGCGTACAGGGCGAGCTCGACCCGGTCACGGGTTCCGAGCTTGGCGCGGGCGTTCTGGAGGTGCTTCTTCACGCCTTCTACGCTGATGTGCATGCGTGCCGCGATCTCCTTGTACTTGAGATGGCTGAGGGCGACGGTCTCTCGTTCCCGCGGCGTCAGAGATGCCCAGCGGGAGTCGAGGGGCAGGCTCGTTTCCGAGGGGGCCGCCACGGACGCGCTGGAGCGGGGGGAGACGTCTTCTCCTTCCCCCGAAGGGGAAGACGCCGGTGCTACAGGTTCGCCCGCGGCTGGGGCGGGTGCGCCGGTCTCGTCTGGCGTTTCGGCTCGATGGGGTGGAGCGGGCCGTGCTCGTCTGGGAATCGCCTCGTGCAGCGCGCGCAGCAGGTCGAAGGGGTCGACGAAGCGTCGCGACAGCAGCGCCGCGAACGTGAGCGAGATGACGATGGCGGGCACCACGGCCGCGAGAAAGCTGAAGCGCACCACCCGCAGGGTGTCGGCCAATGAGCTGGTGTCGTAGTCGACGCTGAGCAGATAGGCCACCTTGCCGCTCTTGTCGGCGATGGGCGCGTACGCCGTGATGTTCTCGTCGCCGCGGTGGGTGGTGTAGGGGGCGGGCGAGTACGAGACCTTGTTGCCCAGGGCGTCGAGGGCGAAGGGCTCAGCGGGAAACCAGACCTCGGCAGAGATCTGATCGTCGGCATCGTCCGGCTCGACGATCTTGGCTTCCCGGTCGCCGTCGACCACCACGATGCTCAGGTGATGGCCCCGCTCGGGGAACCAGCGTCGCTCGAGCGCCGCGAGCTTCTGGGAAGTGGCTCTGTACGCGGGGTTGCTGCCAGGCGTGTCGGTGCGCCCGATCTTCTCGATGGTCGCAGCGTCGAGCTGGGCGGCGATTTGGGGCAGTGTCTCGGCCAGCCCGCGGGCGTGCTGAAACAACCAGTAGCGAGCCCCAGGGCCGATCAGCAGCAACGCAACGGCAGATGTGACGAGCTCTGCGGTGATGAGCCAGGCAAAGAACCGCGCAAACGTGCTTTTCAGGCGAGGCGTGTCTCCTGTTCGAGAGGTGGCGGCTCGCTGCGTGACCAGAGACGCGCTCGCAGGGAGCCTGCGTGCGAGGGGACTTCGTCGAGATCCGAGGGAACCCTCGGGTGGCGCAACCGCTTCATTGATACCGGCGCGCTGGCCCGTGGCGCGGCATCGCTCGCATTGACACCTTCCACCCCCTCTAGTACACTGAGGCTTCCCTCTCTGAGCGTCATGACAGCCCCAACTGAGTTGAAGCGCGGTCTCTTCCACACCCTGTCCCGCCTATGGGAAACCGCCAAGGCCCATCGCGGTTGCTTCGTTGCGGCCGGCTGCGCCATGCTGCTCACGAACCTCGCTTCGTTTCTGAGGCCGTACCTGCTCAAGCGCCTCACCGACGACGTTCTCACGGCGCAATCGCTTGCGGGGAAGACCAACGTGCTTCTCTTGCTGCTCTCTGGCGTTCTGGGGGCTACCGCGATGAAGGGCCTGTTCACGTACCTTCAGGGCTACTGGCTGACCACGGGGAGCCAGCGCCTGGCGCGAGACCTGAGAGATCGCCTGTACGCGCACGTGCTGCGACTGCCGCTCTCGTGGTTCGACGAGAGCCGCGTGGGTGACCTCATCGTGCGATTCACCAGCGATCTTCGTGTTGTGACGGAGTTCATCAACGGTGGGCTGAGCATTCTTGTCAATGATTGCATCGTCATCGTCAGCTCGCTCACCTGGATGGTGTCTGCTGACTGGCAGCTCACCATCGTCGGTATGGTGATCACGCCGGCCGCGGGCATCATCGTGCGTCGCTTCTCGAAGCGCATGACGCACGCGACTGAGTCTGCCCAGAAGACCCTGTCTGATCTCTCCAATGTGGTCAAGGAGACGGTGGAAGGCATCAAGGTGGTGAAGGCCTTCAACCGGGAGCACTACGAGAGCCAGCGCTTCTCTGAGAGAAGTCGAGACAGCTTTCGATGGGCGATGCGAATGGTGCAGCTCACCGCGACGCAGTCGCCGCTGCTCGAGGTGCTCGGAACGGTGGGCATCGCGCTCGTTCTCTGGTACTGTGCGGTCAACGTCATGAGCGGGCGTCTCACCCTGGGCGATCTGCTGGCCTTCTGGGGGTACATGCTTCTGGCGATGACGCCCATCAATCGCATGGCGGGAACGATGCAGCTCATCACGCGGGGAGAGGTGGCAACCTCTCGCGTGTTCGAGATCCTCGACTGTCCGGAGCAGGAGGCACGAACGTCTGAAGGGCGTGAGCTCGCCACCATCGAGGGACGCATTTCGTTTGAAGATGTCCACTTCCGCTACAACGCGCTTCGCGATGAGGCACTGCGTGGGGTGACGGCCACAATCGAGCCCGGCCATCACGTGGCTGTGGTGGGCCGAAACGGCGCGGGGAAGTCGACCCTTGTGAACCTCGTGCCGCGGTTCTACGAGGTGACGTCGGGTCGAATCTCGATCGACGGTCAGCCCATCTCGGAGGTGTCGCTGCAGTCGCTGCGGCGCCAGATCGCCGTGGTGCCGCAAGATACCTTTCTCTTCAGCGGAACGGTGCGCGACAACATCCGCTACGGGCGACCGACAGCCACCGACGACGAGGTCGAAGCTGCCGCTCAGGTGGCGGGTGCCCACGAGTTCATCACGGCCATGGAGCTCGGCTACGACACCCCCTTGCAGGAGTGCGGCCGCAACCTCTCCGGCGGACAGCGGCAGCGTCTGGCCATCGCGCGCGTGGTGCTGCGCGATCCGGTCATCGTCATCCTCGATGAGGCCACCTCGAGCCTCGACCCCAATGCAGAGCGCGCCATTCAGGAGACGTTGCACCGTGCGACAGCCGGCAAGACGGTCATCAACATCGTTCATCGCCTGACCCTGGCCCAGGCCGCCGACCACATCATCGTTCTCGATGAGGGTCGCGTCGTCGAGCAGGGCAGGCACGCCGATCTGCTGGCGCTTCGTGGAACCTACTGGGAGCTCTACAGACCCTTGCTGGAAGCGTCGTCGACGTGAGCATCATCAAGATCAAGAAGTCTCGCGTCCAGGTGGCGCTCAGCTTTGGTGAGATGCGCGACATCTTCCGGCGCTTCGCACCGTACGCGAGGCGGCACTGGTTCTCGTACGTGCTTGGCATCATCGCCACCGTCATCCTCAATGCCACAGCCGTCATCCAGCCCTACATCCTGAAGATCCTCACCGATCGGGTTCTGCTGCCCGGACGCGAGGACTATGCGGCGCTGCACCTTTCCCTGCTCGCGCTCATCGGAAGCGGAATGCTCAAGGGAATCTTCCTCTACGCACAGGCCTACCTCATGGCCTATGGCAACCAGTCCACGATCCGGGATCTGCGCGACGATGTCTACACGCACCTGCAGATGCTGCCTCTCACGTGGTTCGACCGAGCGCGACTGGGAGACATCATCGTGCGTCTCACCGACGACATCCGCATCGTCATGGAGCTTGTCGCCTCAGGCATCATCGCGCTCATGAACGATGTGATCGTGGCGATCTGCTCGGTCACCTACATGACCTACCTGAGCTGGAGAATGACCTTTCTTGCCTTCTTCCTCACGCCGGTGACCGCGTGGGTCATCGACCGCTTCGATCGCTCCATCGAGTCGACGGTGCTGCGCTCGCAGGGCAAGACATCTGATCTCACCAGTCAGGTGCAAGAGACCTTGTCGGGCGTTCGCGTGGTCAAGGCATTCACCCAGGAAGATCACGAGATCGCGCGCTTCGAGGCCTCGAGCGGCGAGGCGGCGAGCATGGCGATCAGGCTTGCGCGAAGCGTGCTCATGCAGAGCCCGGTCGTCGAGGTGATCTCATCGCTGAGCCTCGTCATCGTCATCGGCTACGGGGCCTACGCCGTGTCGAGCAAGATTCTGACCCTCGGAGATTTCATGGCGTTCTGGGCCTACCTGCTCTTGGCGAGCACCCCCATCTCGCGTCTCAGCAACACCCTCTCCAACCTGCGCCGCGGCCTGCTCGCCGCCCGTCGCATCTTCGAGATCAAGGACATCCATCCGGAGGTGCATGAGGCGGAGGGCGCGCCCGTCCTTCCCCCCGTGTGCGGGCACATCCGGTTCGAGAACGTGGTGTTCGGCTACGACAAGAGCAAGCCGGTGCTCCAGGGACTCGACTTCACCGTTGAACACGGCAGCCTGGTGGCCATCGTCGGGCACAACGGTGCGGGCAAGTCTACCCTCGTGGCGCTCATCAGTCGCTTCTACGATCCAGATGAAGGCGTCATTCGAATGGACGGGCACGATATTCGTTTGGTGGCCCTGCAGTCGCTGCGCCGGCAGATCTCGTTCGTGCTGCAGGAGAACTTCCTGTTCTCGGGCACCATCCGCGATAATCTCAAGTACGGTCGTCACGAGGCCACCGATGACGAGATGTTCGAAGCCTGTCGCACGGCACACTGCGACGCGTTCATCCGGACCCTGCCCGACGGCTACGACACCCGTCTGGTGGAGGGGGGACGCGGGCTCTCAGGTGGGCAGCGGCAGCGCATCGCCATCGCGCGCGCACTCATCGCCAATCCTCGCATCCTCATCCTCGACGAGGCGACGGCGTCCATAGACATGGAGTCGGAGAGAGACATCCAGGTCGCGCTCCATCGCCTGCTCGAAGGCCGCACCACCTTCGTCATCGCGCATCGGCTCTCGACCGTGCGCCAGGCCGACGTGATTCTCGTGATGGAGAACGGCCAGATCGTGGAGTCGGGGTCGCATGAGCAGCTGCTCGCGCTGGGGGGCGCCTACCAGCAGCTGCACGCGTCGTTCTACGGGATTCCCACGTTGGCCTGACCGTTGGCTTCAGGCCAGTCGCTTCAGTGGGTATCTCTTGCATGAGACCCATCGAATTGGAGCTGAATGCGACGATGTCTGAATCCGGAGCGACCACGTCTGTCTGGCACGCGGCTGTACCGCCCGTGCGCACGAGCCCCCTCGACACCGATATAGACGCGGAGGTCTGTGTGGTGGGAGGGGGCATTGCCGGACTCACCACGGCATTGATGCTCGGTCGAGCGGGCAAGCGCGTGATCGTGCTCGAACGATTTGGCGCGGGGGGAGGGATGACCGGCCGTTCGACCGGCCACCTCTCGAATGCCTATGACGACCGATATCATGTGATCGAGCGGCTGCATGGCCCAGAGGCAGCGCGTCTGGTGGCGGCAAGCCACACCCATGCGATTGATCGTATCGAGGAGATCTCTCGAACCGAGCAGATCGATTGCGAGTTCGAGCGGGTCGATGGCTTCCTCATATTGCCTATGGGCCATGGGGTCGACGAGCTCCTGACAGAGTGCGATGCGGCGGTTCGGGCGGGGATCATCGATGCGGCGATCGTCGAGCGAGCGCCCTATGTCGGGTTTGAGAGCGGGCCGGCGCTGCGGTTTCCTGGTCAGGCCCAGATGCATCCGATGAAGTACGTCGCTGGGCTTGTGCAGGCGTGCCAGCGCGTTGGGGTTCGAATCTGCACCGACACGCCGGTGGTGGCCTTCGAACCGCAGCGGGTGCGCACCCGCGATCGGCACACGGTGCGCTTCGAGGACATCGTTGTGGCGACGAACAGCCCCGTCATCGATCGCGTCACCATCCACACCAGGCAGCATGCCCGTCTCACCTACGTGATCGGTGCCCTCGTGCCCAGGGGAAGCGTGCCACGTGTGCTCTGCTGCGATACCCTTGATCCCTACCACTATGTAAGGGTGCAGCCGGGCAGCACCGATGGAGAGCAGCCGACCTACGATCTCCTGCTCGTCGGGGGAGAGGATCACGGCACCGGACTGGCAGACGATGGGGCGCTTCGCTTCAATCGGCTCGAGGCCTGGATGCGGGAGCGGTTCGATATGGCGGGAGAGGTGCTGCACCGGTGGTCGGGCCAGGTGCTCGAACCGTTCGACCGGCTGGCGTTCATCGGACGAAATCCCACGCATGGGCAAGGGGTGTACGTGATCACGGGCGACTCCGGGAACGGTCTCACGCATGCCACCCTCGGCGCAACCATGGTCACCGAGATGATTCTCGGCGTGCACAATCCCTGGACCAGCCTGTATGATCCCGCGCGAATGACGTTTCGCGCGACGGGGGAGTGGGTGCGTGAGGGCTTGAGTGTGGCGTCCCACTACGGCGACTGGGTCACGCCGGGCGATGTCGAGTCTGTCGACGCCCTCGCGTTCGGTCAGGGTGCGGTGGTTCGTCGCGGTCTCACAAAGATCGCGGCCTGGCGCCGACCGGATGGAACCGTGGTGGAGCACTCGGCGGTATGCACCCACCTGGGCGGCATCGTTCGGTGGAACGCTGCCGACCAGACCTGGGACTGTCCATGTCATGGGTCGCGATACACGTGTACGGGTCGGGTCTTTCAGGGCCCCGCGAATCGCGACCTCGCGGAGATCGAGATCGCGCACGAGGTACCACCGGGATACGAGTGAGCCCTGTTCTCCGCCGATCGATGCGGATCAGTGCGCGGGGTGCCCGCCTGCCGACCGCGCCCGCAGCATCTGCTCGAGGGCCTGGAGGTCTGGGCGGGCCAGAGCGCGGGTGAAGCGGGCGTATTCTGCCGCGCCGGTTCCGATGGCGAAGCCGCCACCCATCTCGATGCGGTCGCCGGTCTCCCGCATGCCGGTCTCTCGGAGGATGTCGGCCTTCACCTGGGCATAGCGGCGAATTGTGCGATCGTAGGCATCATCGACGGCGAACAGGGCGCGTGCTGCCGTGGGATTGTCGAGGAAGGCCTGCCACTCTCGCGCGTGGTGGGTGCGGGCCTCCTGCAGCCAGGTCAGGATGAACAGCTTCATCTGGGCGCGTGCGGGGTACATCCCTTCCACCGCCTGCAGCCCTTTCGTCCACGATTCTCGCGTGTGTGGACCCTCTCGGCGGTGCCATGCCAGCAGATCGACGGCCGTCTGGGTGCCCCAGCGGTAGGCGTCGAGCTCGTCGAGAAGTCCGTAGACGCCCTTCGACTGGGTGCTCTGGTTGGCGTTGTCAGTTGCCACGTAGGTTCGGTAGCGCGCGTCTCGCAGGTCGGGGTCGATGCGCGGCGCAAGGGTGGCGCTCGGGAAGGTCGGCGTGATGGGAACCAGCAGATCCACGCCTGCGGAGATCGGCAGGGCAAGGCTCTCATGCCAGGGCTGGTGGGTCTCGGAGAGCATCTTCCAGGCCAGCTTGCGGCTGTAGCTGTGGCACGTCTCGTGCACGGCCGTGGGAAGCGCCGCAACGATTTCGGCGGGTGTGCCGCCTGGGACGAAGTCCATGAAGTCGGTCTGGCTCATCGAGATCGAGCGGTCGGGTAGTCGATACGCCCAGGGGCTCGATTCGTAGCGATCGATGATGGCCCGTCCGTCGGGGGCGTATCGGGCCAGGACCTCGAGCGCAAAGGCGCGCGCCTGCGTCGACGGTGCCGCAGCCGCCGACAGGATGACGAGAGCGACGGCTGCTGCCGTCGCTCCCGCGATACGTACCCATCGACCTCTGGTGCTTTGTGTGGCGCGCATGCCTGTCGTCTTGGACTCGGGTCTTGCTCGCCCCTGCTACTGCTGCGGCGTGCTGCCCACCACGGTGCGCACGACGTCGAACGGCTTGCTCGAGTTCATCCCGTCGACCCGCACGGCGAGGTTGAGCAGGCGCTGCGACGAGATGGAGTTGTCCGGGTTGATATCGACCTGACGCGCGATGCCCTTCAGTGACATCGAGACCTTGCGGCCGTTGCCCCACAGGATGCGCGAGCCCTCGACCTGCAGGTTTCCATTGGGCTCGATGGCGGTCACGCGAACCGTCATCTGCGAGGTGATGGTCTGGGCCTGCTTGTTTGTGTCGCTGTCGTCGGTTGAGCTCGACCCGTTCTTCTCGAACCCCGGGATGAAGGTCAGCAGGCCCGCGCCGGCCGAGGTCTTCCAGGTGCTCTGGCGCTTCTTGGTCGAGGTCACCGCGGTGTCCACCGTCACCGTCTCGCTCAAGACGACGGTGAGCATGTCTCCCACCACGACCTTGCTGCTGGTGCCGAACAGGTCGATGGGCTGATCCTTGGCCATGATCACGTCG
Source organism: Pseudomonadota bacterium (assembly GCA_010028905.1). Taxonomy (NCBI): domain Bacteria; kingdom Pseudomonadati; phylum Pseudomonadota; species Pseudomonadota bacterium. Next base: position 9,069 of record RGZZ01000017.1, read on the forward strand.
GCATATCCTGCCGCGGTGCGCAGCAGCACCCACGCCGTCACGAAGCACGTCATCATCAGTACGAGGTGTAGCCTCTTCATCAGCTTCGACCCGCCTTTCCCGTTGCGTTCAACGATCTTCTCCTGGGGCTTCACGCTCACGTCCATTGCATTCATGGCTCGGGCTCCACAGCGACCTCGCGGTCGTTCTTCACGGTGGCGAACAGGATGCGGTAGGGACCTTGAACAGCCACCCGCACCCGATCTCCCTGGTTGGCGTCCTGCTGCATCGTGCCCATCAGCACGATGTTCAACCCGCTGCCCTGCAGCTGCACGTGCACCGGGTCACCCGTCTTCAAGATGGCCGATGGCTTGCCGAGCTGCGTCGTGGTTGCGGCGGTGTCGAGGCCCACCTGCACCTGCACGAGCACCTCGTCGACGATGACCCCGCCCACGACCAGCGACACGGGCACGTTCAGCCTTCCGCGAAAGCCCGGACGCGGTGCGAGGGCACCCGCGGGCCAGTGGGGCTTGAGGGTCACGCCACCAGACGGCACCAGTCGGTCGGGAATGCTGTAGACGCTTCTGACGTCGGCAGGGCGAGCCGTCAGCGCAGTGCTGACGAACCCTTCCGCCGCGGTATTCACCCGCGGGCCCGGCACGGTCTGCACCGGGGCCGCAAGGCTTGCCGTCTGCAGCGCAAGAAGTGCGGCGATGGCGATGAGGGCTGTGCGAAGCGCTGACATCGCGGCACCCTCCTACTGCTTGAGGTTCGCCAGGATGCCGAGCATTCGGTCGGCTCCCTGAATGACCTTCGAGTTGATTTCGTACGCGCGCTGGGCGGTCATCATGTTGACCATCTCCTCGACCACCTGCACGTTCGACATCTCGAGGAATCCCTGGCTCACCGTTCCGGTTCCAGTGGTTCCGGGGTTGCTCAGGGTCGGCGTTCCGGACGCGGGCGTCTGCAAGTAGAGGTTCTGGCCGATGGACTGCATCCCGGCGGTGTTCGGGAAGCGCGCGAGGGTGAGCTGACCGATATCGTTGGGCTGGGTCGCCCCTGCCTGCTGCACGCTGATCTTGCCGTCGGTGCCGATGATGACCTGTGTGGCGTCGGCCGGAATGGCCACCGCGGGCTGGAGCGGATAGCCATCGGAGGTCACCAGGTTGCCGCTGGCGTCTCGCTGCAGGTTTCCGTCACGCGTGTATGCGGTCGTGCCGTTCGGCAGAAGCACCTGCATGAAGCCCTCGCCCTGGATGGCGATGTTCAGCGGGCTGCCCGTCTGCTGGAAGACCCCCTGGGTCATCACGCGGGTGGTCGATGCGACCTTCGTGCCCATCCCGGTAGAGCTTCCCACGGGAAGCGTGCCGCCGGAGGCGAGGGTCTGACCCGCGGGCTTCTCGGTCTGGTACATCAGGTCCTGAAAGCCGAGCCGCATCTTCTTGAAGCCGTGGGTACCCTGGTTCGCAAGGTTGTTGGCGATGGTATCGATGTTCTGCTGCTGGGCACCCATTCCGCTCGCTGCCGTGTAGAGCGACATCATCATGGCTTCGGTATGCCTCCGTCCGCTTGTGTCACGCGGCCAGCTGTCCCGTTGTCCGGTGCTCGCCCGCCAGGCTGGGAGCCTGTTGCTCTGGGCGGCCTGCCGAATCGGTCGCTGCCGTCGGTGACCCTACTATCGGACACTTCGCTGCGAGAATTAACTGCCTGGCGCGGCTAAAGTTTCAGGCAAACAGGCCGACAACAAGGCCGAGGCGCGGTCGGATATCGCACCGTGCCCTCCTCGCGCAGCCTCGACCTGGTCGAGTGCCCGCTTGAAGCAGAGACAGGAGATCTCGCGCCATGCACATCCCGGTACTTGCGGCGATCCAGGGCCTCTCGATGCTCAGTCACATGTTTCATCTCGACGGCAGCGCGCCCGCTCCCAGAGCGGCGGCAAAGCCAGGTGGAGCCTGCGTGACGCGGAGTGGACAGGTGGCCGACTTCAACAGCGCCATGCAGCTGCAGGGCCTTCTGAAGACCGTGGGCCATCACCTCACCGAGGACCAGCGACAGCAGGTCGGGCAGCTCGTTCACAACGGGGCTGCGCCGCAGGCGATACACATGCTGCAGCAGGTTGCGAACGCGTACGCAGCGCCCGTTGGCGGGCCGTTGAGCGGCGCGGGCCTCTATGCCTTCACCCCGCCGATGATTCGAGGGCAGCTCTGAGCTCGAGCCCCGTGGGGGTTGGAGGAAGGCGTTGCGCGTCGGCCTAATAGTCGACGCAGACCCAGACGCTCGGCGCGCACGCAGACGCGTCTGCATCGTGGTCGCAGACGATTGAACGGGAGACGGGCGTGACCGAGCCCATCGCTTCACGGGCGACTGAGCGCCCTCCTCGGCTCTGCCTGCTCGTGCTCAACGACGTGGTGAACGACGGGCGCGTGCAGCGCTCAGCGGGGGCCGCCGCCGCCCACGGCTTCGAGGTGCTGGTGATCGGGGTGCGCTCTTCCCGCGCACCAGACGCTGAGCGCATCAACGGTGTCCCCGTGGTGCGCATTGCGCCAGGGGGCGCCGTGCTCTCTCGGGAGCAGATCGCGCGGCTCGAGGCACGCCCGAAGCCGGCGGTTGCGCCGGCTCACGGAGAGGGGCACATCGTCGCCTCCGCCGGTGAGGCAGCGCGCGCCCCGGGTCGCTGGAAGCAGTTCCAGAAAGCCTACGATGAAGCGGTAACCTTTCCGCTGCGGCGCAATCGCCTCTATCAGACGCTGAACACATACGACAAGCGCTTGAGACGAGCGCTCAAGCGCATGCGCTCGGGTGATGTCTTCGGCCCGATGCCGCCCGCGCTCGACGGGCTCGCGCGTCGACTCGCAGATGTGTCGGTCTGGGAGCAGAGCCGGCGGCACATGGGTGATCATGATGCCATCGTGCATGACCAGGTTCATCTGGGACAGAGCTTTGCGGCGCAGGCGCTGGCGTTCGAGCCCGATATCGTGCACTGCAACGATCTCGACACGCTGCTGGCGGGCCTGCGCATCAAGCAGGCTCGTGGCGGTCGCTGCGCCCTGATCTACGATGCCCACGAGCTGTGGACCGAGCAGCACGCCCCTCGTCGCGCCAGAGAGGAGCGCACCGAGGCGTACTACGCCTTCTACGACGATCTGCTCGTGGCCATGGCGCCTTTGATCGATGGGGCCATCACGGTGAACCCCACCATTGCCGCGGTGCTCGAGAGCCGATGCCCCCCTCTGTCTGTGGAGGTTGTGCTGAACTGTCCGCGTCGCGTCGACGGTGCGCTGCGCCGAGATGGTCCGTTGCGCCAGCTTGCGCAGGATCGCGTCGTCGTGCTCATACACGGGGGGCTCATCGCTGCCGATCGGGGGCTGGCCGAGCTCATGGCGGCTGCGCCGCTGCTTGAGCGCGCGCTGCTCGTGTTCCGCGGAAACGGCTCGATGCGCCCTGAGCTCGAGCGAACGGCGCAGGCGCTGGGCCTGCTGGGTACGCACGTCGTGTTCGAGGACCTGGTGGCCCTCGACGCGGTGATCGAGGCCGGTGCGGAAGCCGACATCGGGGTGATTCCATACAAGCCCACGGGCATCAACAACCTGCTGTGCTCCCCCAACAAGCTGTTTGAGTACATGATGAGCGGTCTTGCAGTGGCCGCGAGTGATCTTCCGGAGCTGCGCCGGGTCATCTCCGGCAATGACGCGGGCGTGCTCTTCAACCCGAATCGCCCGGCCTCCATCGCTGCGGCCATCAATGCCCTCACCCACGACAGGGAGCGACTGGAGGTCTGTCGCGCCAACGCGCGACGGGCCGCGCTCGATCGATATTGCTGGGAGGCGCAGTCGAGCGTGCTCCTCGACGTCTACACCCGCGCGCTCAGCGCGGTGGGGCGGCTCCCTGCTTCGTAGGGGCGATCGACGAAGCAGCGGAACCAGATCTCGAGGGTCATCCACCGCCAGATGAGCCAGCTGTGATCGGCCTCTCCCTCGAGATGCTCGCGCAGTCGCCGCTCCACCATCTCGGGACGCAGCACCTGGCGCCGCCGCGTCTGTTCGGAGAGCAGCAGCTCGCGGGCAAACTCGCGCAGCGTTCCCCGGAGCCATGCGGCCAGCGGTGTCGGGTACCCCTTCTTGTCGCGGCGCAGCCGTACGGGCTCTGGCAGCACGCCGGCCATGGCATCGCGCAGCAGCGCCTTTGTCGTGGCCCCTTTGATCTTCTCTTCGAAGGGGAGCCCCATGACGAACTCCACCAGGTTGACGTCGAGGAACGGGGTGCGCGCCTCGATGCCGAAGGCCATGGAGCTGCGGTCTTCATAGTGCAGCAGTCCCGGGATCGAGGTGTGCAGCAGCGCGTCGGCCAGGGTCTGGTTCAGTGGGTCGGTGTACCATGTCGGCGCGTTCTCGCGGTGGGCGGGGTGAGCGGCAGCCTGGGCGGCAAATGCCGGATGGATCGACGACTCGACCGGCATGCGCCAGGGTGTGACCCGCCGTCGCGGCGCGCCCATCAGCCATGCGGTGGCTGCCAGACGCAGCAGTCGAGGCAGTCCGCGTTCGAAGGTCTGGCCGGTGAGCGTGCTGATCTCGGCGTACTCGCGACGCAGGCGATCCCGTGTCGGCCCGAGTCCACGTGCGCGGGCGCTCACCGCGATGGCGCGCAGGTAGGCCCCGAAGTAGGGGAAGTAGCCGCCCAGCAGCTCGTCTCCCCCCTGGCCATCGAGAAGCACCTTCACCCGACCGTGAGCGGTCTGCATCACGTTCCACTGCGAGAAGATGCCCGGGGCCGCCGCAGGGATGTCCTGATGATGGATCATGGCCTCGAGAACCGTGGGCAGGTCGGCGCCATCGGGGTGCACCCAGTACGGCTCGAGCGCGCAGCTGTTCTGCATCTCCTCGATGAAGCCGCGCTCGTCACAGTCCGGGTCATCGTAGATCGATGAGAACGTCCGCAGCGGGGTGTCGCGCAGGCGGCTGGCCACTGCCGCGATGCTGCTCGAGTCGAGCCCGCCGGACAGGCACGTCCCCACGGGCACGTCGCTGCGCAGCCGAAGGCGAACGGCGTTGCCGAAGAGCGTGGCGAAGGTCTCGATCGGGGCGGTTCCCGCTGCCTTCTCACGCCAGCGTTCGGGGGTCACGTGCCAGTAGCGCGAGACCTCCACGCGTCCGTCTCTCACCCGCATGTGATGGGCTGGCGGCAAGGCGAGGATGTCGCGGAAGAACGTCTCATCGGTGTCTCCGAAGAGGCCGCTGGCGACGAAGTTCTGGAGGTAGCCGGGGTGGGGGCGGTTTGCGTGGGGCGCGGCCGCGAGGATGCCCTTCATCTCTGAGGCGAAGATGAGCTGGCCGTTGGTGAGGGCATAGTAGAAGGGCTTCACACCGAAGCGGTCGCGCGCGCAGTACAGGGTTCGTTCCTGGCAGTCCCAGATGGCGAAGGCCCACATCCCGTTGAAGCGCGTCAGCGCCTCTGCTCCCCAGGTCTCGTAGGCGGCGAGCAGCACCTCGGTATCGCTTGTGCTGCGGAAGTGTCTCCCGAGGGCCTCGAGCTCTTGGCGCAGCTCGCGATAGTTGTAGATCTCGCCGTTGTAGGTGACGACGTAGCGTCCGTCGGCAGATGCGAACGGCTGCGCGGCTTCGTCAGAGAGGTCGATGATGGTGAGGCGACGATGTCCCAGCGCCACCCCTACGCCGAACCACTCTCCCCCACCATCGGGGCCGCGGTGCAGCTGCGCCTGGTTCATGCGGGCGATGTGCGTGGGGTCGATGGGGCGCCCGTCCAGGCTGACGACGCCGGCGATTCCGCACATCGCTCAGGCGCGCGTCTCAGACGCTTTCGACCGCACTGCGGTGGAGGCGCGTTCTAAGAGGGCCTTTGCAATCTGCTCCGATGCGGTCTCATCGCCGAACACGGGCGCTCGCTCGGTGCTGGGAGCCGGCTGCTGCAAGGCGGCTGAGAGTTCGGCGCCATCGCGGCCGACCATGCGGTTCCATCCCCCCGTCAGGGTCTCGGGCCATTCGGTCTCGTCGCGAACGGTGAAGCAGGGGGTTCCGAGCAGGTAGGCTTCGCGCTGCACGCCGCCGGAGTCGGTGACGATTCCACGGGCATTGCGCTGGAGCGCAAGCATCTCGAAGAAGTCGACGGCATTCGTGACCTGAACGTTCGAAGGAATCTTGTGCTTCAAGCCCTCGCGTTCGATGACCGCGCGCGTGCGCGGATGCATGGGGAAGATGGCCGGACCGGGCAGCAGTGCCAGTCGATCGAGCACCGTGGCGAGGACATCTGGCGTGTCGGTGAGCTCGGCGCGATGCAAGGTGACGAGCCAGTACCCGTTTCGAGGAAGCGCGAGGCGGTCGATGATCTCTTCGCCCAGCGCGCGAGCGGTGGCGCGGTTCACGGCTTCTACGAGCACGTCACCGACCTCGATGATCTCACCGGTCACATTCTCTCCGCGCAGGGTCTCGGTGGCGCGACGGGTTGGGGTGAAGAGAAGACGGCTCACATGATCGGTGACACGCCGGTTGATCTCTTCTGGCATGTCGGCGTACGAGCGCAGACCCGCCTCGACGTGCGCAACGGGGATGCGCAGCTTGGCGGCGGCCAGCGCACCGGCCAGGGTGGAGTTGGTGTCGCCCACCACCACGACCCAGTCGGGTCTCTCCGCGAGCAAGACCTTCTCGATGCGCGCCAGCATCTCGCCCGTCTGCGCGCCGTGCGGACCGGAACCGATCTCGAGATGGTGCGCTGGCTCGGCGACGCCGAGCCGGTCGAAGAAGACCTGCGACATCTCATGATCGTAGTGCTGCCCGGTGTGCACGAGCACTTCGTCGAAGCTGCGACGAAACGCTGCCGAGAGCACGGCGATCTTGATGAACTGTGGTCGCGCGCCGACGACGGAGACGACTTTCATTCGTTGCTACGCGGTGGTGGCCACTCCGCTGATGGCCTTGAGAACGGTTTCCGCGATTCGGGTGGTCTGCGCTTCGGTGAGCTCCGGATACATGGGCAGGCTGAGCACCTGCGTGGCAGCGGCTTCGGTCTGCGGAAGCGATCCGTGCCGGTGCGGCAGGGTGGCGTAGAGCTTCTGCAGGTGCACCGGGATGGGGTAGTAGATCATGCTGGCGATGCCGGCCGCCTGCAGGGCATCTTTGATCGCGTCACGCTGGGGATGGCGCAGCGTGTACTGGTGATACACGTGGTGACCGTGCTCGCTCTCGGCCGGCGTCACGATGCCGCTGCCGGACAGGGCCGCCGTGTAGCGGCGCGCGGCGGCGCGCCGACCTTCGTTCCACCGATCGAGATGCGGCAGCTTCACCCGCAGGATGGCGGCCTGTATCGTGTCGAGACGGCTGTTGAACCCGAGGATGTCGTTGTGGTATCGCACCTGGCTGCCGTGCGACGCGATGGCGCGCATGCGGCGGGCGAGCTGCTCGTCACGGGTCGTGATGATGCCACCGTCGCCGAAGCACCCAAGATTCTTGCTGGGGAAGAACGAGAAGCAGCCCACGGTACCCATGGTGCCCACCTTGCGGCCGCGCCACGTGGCGCCGGTGGCCTGGGCGCAGTCTTCGATGACCGCGAGCTTGTGCTTGTCGGCGATGGCCAGTATCGCGTCCATGTCGGCGGGGTTGCCGTAGAGGTGCACCGGCATGATGGCGCGGGTGCGCGGCGTGATGGCCGCCTCGATGGCGGCGGGGTCGATGTTGTATGACGTGGGATCGATGTCGACGAAGACCGGCGTGACCCCGTTCATCGAGATGGCGCCCGAGGTGGCGATGAACGTGAACGATGTGGTGATGATCTCGTCACCGGGCCCGAGTCCGAGGGCGCGTATGGCGATGTGCAGGGCGTCGGTGCCATTGGCGCAGGCCACCGTGAACGGCACGTCGTTGTAGCCGGCGAACTCGCATTCGAGCTTGCCCACGTCTGCACCGTTGATGTAGGCCGCGCTGGCCATGACATCGCACACGACGCTCTTGAACTGCTCTTCGAGTGTCGTGTACTGCAGCTTGAGGTCGACCATCGGGATGCTGTCGCTCATGAGTGCACCTGTTCCTTTGTGTTTTCAACGGGTCCGAGCAGCTGTTCGGCGGGAACCGGTCGCTGCGGGCGGGCGGGAGAGCCATAGACGACGGTGGCTTTGGGCACGTCGCGGGTGACCACCGAACCAGCGCCCACCACGGCCTCCACGTCGACGGTCACGCCGGGGAGCAGCACGGCGTTGCCGCCGATGCGCGCGCGTGACTTCACGGTGGCGCCCTTGCGATGCTTGAAGCGCTCCTCCGTGCGGGCCATGTAGTTGTCGTTGGTGGTGGAGACGGTGGGGGCGATGAAGACGTTGTCTTCAAGAGTGGAAAGCGCCGTGATGTAGGCTTCGGCCTGGATCTTTGTGTAGTCGCCGATGCTGCACTGGTTCTCGACCGTGACGCCGCGACCCACGATGACCGCTCTGCCGATGGTGCAGTTCTCGCGAATCGACGCCAGGTCGGCCACGTATACCTGCTCGCCGTAGGTGCTGCCCGCGTAGAGCACGACGAGGGCGCCGACCGTGCTGGCGTCACCGATGCGCAGGGGCGGCAGAGCGGCACCGCTCAGGTCGCCGCGTGTCTTCAGCGTGCTGGTGGCGGGAATGGCGGGCTGACGACCCACCACGCTGTTGTCGCCGATCTGGCAGCGGGCGCCGATGTGCGTGTCGCGGTGCACCACGACGCCGTGCCCGATGGTCGTGTCGTCGCCGATGACGACACCCTCCTCGATGACGGCGAAGCGTCCGACGGTGACGTTGCTACCGAGCCGCGCAGATTCGTGAATGAAGTTCATCTTGCTGCTCTACCTCGATCCATTCTCCGCCCTTGCGGAGAGATGTGGTTGTTGATTGAAGGATCTCGACCACGGCCACCCCTTGCGTGGCGGGGGAGCGCGGCGTGGTTCGATCACGCACGCAGTCCAGGAAGTGCTGGCACTCTCGCGCCAGGGGCTCGAATGCATCGAGCACGGGGGTCTCGGTGCTCTGAACCTCGGTCTTCAGGGTCTGCAGATCGACCGTCTGGCGAACGATCTGCAGGGGTGCAGCGGCCAGCTCGTCGATGATGGCGCAGGCCTTCTCGCCCACCACCTTCAGCTTGCGCACGCGTTCCGGCTCGAGCCAGCCCACCTGGATCGAGGCCAGACGACCGGAGGGGAAGCGCATCTGCATCCAGGAGACGTCTTCCACATCGGGGTGAAGGAAGCCGCGTCCGGTGCACGACACGGCTTCCGGCCACTCGTCGAGCAGATGCAGCATCACCGCGATGTCATGACAGGCGAAGCTCCAGAGCACGTTCTCCTCGCGGCGCACGCGACCCAGGTTGAGGCGCTGGGCGTGCAGATAGCGGATGGGGCCGAGCTCGGTCAGCCGCTCGCGAAGCCGCTCCACCGCGGGGGTGTAGAGCAGCAGATGCCCGACCATGGCGATTCGATCGCGCGCCTGCGCGTGTCGCGCCAGGCTTCGCGCGTCTTCGACCGAGACGGTCATGGGCTTCTCCACGAAGACATCGCGGTCGTCCTCGAGGGCGGCCATGGCCAAGGCGTGGTGCGTGAACGGGGGCGTGGTGACGAAGACAGGGAGCTTCGGGAAGGCGGCCAGCATGTCAGTCAGGCCAGCGTACACGGGTACGCCAGGGAAGACTTCCGCGAGCTGTGTCCTGCGCGATTCGCTCATCTCGCACACGGCCGCCAGCGCGCCCATCTGGTGCAGGGTTCGGATGACGTTCTGGCCCCAGGCGCCTCCGCCGACCACCAGCGCTCGCTGGCGGGTCGTGGCCTCAGAGGATGAAGACATGCTTCTCTCCTCTGGCGCCCGTGGCGTTGTGGGTATCGATCACCAGTCGGGATTCGCGCACGATTCTGGTGAAATCGTAGGTGCTGTGGTCGGTGGCGATGATGACGCAGTCGTATGTGCCGAGCTCGCCCAGGCTCGTCGACGTGTACGACTTGCCGCTCACCTCGATGTGGGGAAGGAACTCGTCGTTGTAGGAGACGTCCGCGCCGCGCTTCTCGAGGAGCTCGATGATCTTGAGGGAGGGCGACTCGCGTGCGTCGGCCACGTCACGCTTGTAGGCCGCGCCGAGCACGAGCACCTTCGAGCCGCGAAGCGGTCGGTAGACCGTGCCGAGGGCGTCGATGACCATGTCGATGACGCGCTCGGGCATCTGCATGTTGATCTCGCCGGCGAGCTCGATGAAACGGGTCTGGAAATCGTATTCGCGCGCCTTCCAGGTCAGGTAGAACGGGTCGATGGGAATGCAGTGCCCACCCAGGCCGGGGCCAGGATAGAAGGGCATGTAGCCATACGGCTTGGTGGAGGCGAGGCGGATGACCTCCCAGATGTCGACGTCCATTCGGCGCGAGAGCAGCGCCAGCTCGTTCACCAGGGCGATGTTCACGCAGCGGAAGATGTTCTCGAGCAGCTTCACCATCTCCGCGACCCGCGCGCTTGACGCCACGTGAACCTCGCTGATGATCTGGGCGTACAGCTCGCGGGTGAGCTCAGAGCACTGCGGGGTGACGCCACCGATGATCTTCGGGGTGTTCGACGTACCGAAGGTCTTGTTGCCGGGGTCGACGCGCTCGGGAGAGAAGGCCAGGTAGAAGTCCTTGCCAGCTTGAAGGTCTCGTGCGGTGAACATGGGCAGGAGAACTTCGTCGGTGGTGCCGGGGTAGGTGGTGCTCTCGAGCACCACCAGCTGCCCCTTGCGAAGGCGGGCGGCCACATCGCGCCCCACCGAGGTGACGTAGCTGATGTCCGGCTCGCGGTTGCGTGTCAGCGGCGTGGGAACGCAGATGATGATGACGTCGCGATTCGACAGCTCGTCGAGATCTGACCCGGCCACCAGCCGACCGGCCTCGACCTGCTCGCGCACCAGGGCATTCTGGTTGTTGATGTAGTCGATGCCCTCGTTGACCCGGCTGATCTTCGACCTGTTGCCGTCGATGCCGTAGACCGAGAAGCCGACGCGGGCGAACTCGAGCGCCAGGGGAAGGCCCACATAGCCCAGGCCGATGATGCCGATGCGCGCGGTGCGCGTGCGAAGCTTCTCGCTGAGATTCTGACCCGATTCAACACTGAGCATGTGAGACTCCAGAAGGGTGCCGTGGGGTTGGCGCGAGGTTCGTCGGCCGAGTTGAGCGACGAGGAACGCCCGAGTCCCTCGCGGGACAGCCGCTCACGCCCCGTCGTTCGGGTCGAGAGGGCAAAAAACGCGCATAGATGTTGACGATGCCCGTAGTTGACTCCTCCTTTTGGCGCTGCGCGTTTGGTCGCCTACGGGACGAGGGTCTGGCGGGCCAGGTCGAACCAGGGACCGAGGTGGCGCATCCAGGGCAGGCACTCGAACAGCCGGAACCCGAGTCGCAGCCGATAGTTGACGCTTCGAAGGCGCGCCCACCAGCGCGCGCGGGGGTGTGAGAGGTAGGCGCTGACGGCTTTCACGAAGGCATCGGTATCGCTGTCTTGCGCGATCGCCTGCGCGCGCGAGTCTCGCATCACAGGAGGGTGCGACCAGGTGTAGGGGATGCATTGTGGCGCGTGGTCGACGAACATGGTGGATGAAGCCTGTGCCGCCAGTTGCCCGTCCTTGTAGGTCTTGTCTCCCAGTCTCTGGTAGAGCCGCCACTTGTCGAGGATCTCCTGGTTGGGGCGAACGTATCCGTAGTGGTGATACACGTAGGGGAGGCAGAGGCGACGTCCACGCACACCTTGCAGCTGCTCATGCACATCGCGCTCGTAGCGCGTCTCGGGCGTGAGCCGGAAGAACAGGTTGTGACGTCGGTCGAGGGAGATGTAGTAGTCGAGGGTCTGCAGGAACTGCACCACGTAGGCGTCGACCACCCCCACCGAGGGAGGCAGTGACGCGAGAACGCCGCGGGTCACGGTTTCAAGCCCCCCGCCGTGAACCTCATCGGCGTCGACCATGAAGATCCAGGCGTCGTGATGGCCCTGGCGCCGAACCGCATCGAGGCAGTGGTTGCGCGCGCGGGCGAACCCTTCGAAGGGCGCGTCGACGATCTCCATGCGCTGGCTCCGGAAGAGCGCGGAGGCTTCGAGAACGGCACGATTCGCGCACAGTGGGTCGCCGCTGTTGTCGTTCACCACGATGCGGTCAACGGCATCGTTCAGGCTGGCAAGGGCTGCGGCAAGAAAGGGCTCTGGCCGAGCGCCGACGAGAAGGGTTGCGATGGTGGGCATGCGCGTGCGGTTTTTTCTCTCGATCGACCGGGTGGGTGGAGGAGATTCGCTCAGCCGTGCGCTCCTCCTGGTGGAAGAGGCTGTCTCCAGAGGAGTGAGGGCCCTTCTGGGCGAACTGTACCACACTTCGGTCTCACGCTCTAGAGGGTCATTCATTGCCGCGTCTGCTTCTGGTCACCTACCACTTCCCCCCAGCCGGCGGCGCGGGCACCCTGCGTGCCCTGCGGTTCGCCCGATATCTGCGCGGCTTCGGGTGGGAGACCGAGGTTGTCTGCGCCGATCCGCTTCCCGCCGTCACGCGTGACCCGTCGCTGCAACGTGCGGTTCCGCCAGATGTGCCCGTGCACTTCGTGCGCTCGTTCGAGCCAGGGCGCTTCTCAGATTCGTGGGAGCAGCCTCTGCAGAAGATCGTGCGCAACCTCTTCCGCACCTTCGACTTCATGCTGGTGCCCGATGAGCACGTGGGGTGGGTGCGTCCCGCGCTGAGTCTGTGCTCGCACCTTCGCTCCCGAACAGGTGGGTTCGATGCCGTTCTCACCACGGGTCCCCCGTTCTCCACCCATCTCATCGGCCTGGGGCTGCGCGAGCGCTTCGGACTTCCGTGGGTCGCTGACTTCCGGGATGACTGGACGGGCTTCAACGACGCGTTCCGCGGGGGGGCGATGCGCCGGCGCCCGTCGTACGAGCGGCGTCTCGAAGCAGACGTGCTTCGCCAGGCCAGCGTGGTTCTCACGGTCAACGAGTCGCTGCAGGCGGCCATTCGCGCGCGTCGTGAGGGGGTGGAGGTCGAGGTCATTCCCAACGGCTTCGATCCGGCAGACTTTGAGACGACATCTCCGCAGAGAAGGCCCGCGGGCCCGTTCGTGATCCGGCACCTGGGGAGCCTGTACGAGCAGCGCTCCCCCGCGGTTTTCCTCGAGGGACTGCGGCGGCTGGGCGGGTCGGAGCGGTTGAGGGGGCGACTCGAGGCGCGTTTCCTTGGGCGAGTCGTGGGTCCGGTGCCCGATCTGCTCGCCGCGCCGGATCTGGGCGACGTGGTCTGCTACGACGGCATCCAGCCCCATGCCGAGAGCATTCGGGCGATGTGTGAGAGCGATGCGCTGCTGCTCATCATCGATCAGGTGCAGCAGGCCGAGCAGATCTGGACCGGAAAGGTGTTCGAGTACCTGGGCGCGCGGCGTCCGATTCTCGGGCTCATGCCGCCGGAGGGGCAGCTGGCACGACTGCTCCGGGAGTCGAGCGACCAGCACCGCATCGTTCCCACCGGTGACGCGGGGGCGGTGGCTGCGGCACTCGAGTCGATGCTCGATGCGTCGTTTCATGCGTCGCTGCCGGAGTCATCGGTGCTGGCACAGTTCCGCGCGGACGCGCTCACCCAGCAACTGGCGCGCCTTCTCGAGCGCTGCGTCGAGTCAGACGGCGCGCTGCGGCGTCAAGGTCACCCCAGGCTTGCCGCGAAGGGTCGTGAGCAGCAGCCGGCGCGCGTCGGGGTCGCGCGGGCGCTTGATGAACCACTGCACCGCGCGCCACATCAGACGTAGGCGGTAGTTCAGGTCACGCAGCAACGCGTGAAGCCGCGGCCCTGGTTTCTTCAGGTGCGCGTCGACCAGGCGGTGGAAATCATCGATGTCCGGGTCGACCATGTTCGCGGCGTCGTCCAGCAGGGCGAGCGCTTCTGGGTAGCTTCCGGTATAGGGCAGCGCGCGATCGACCTCGCGTTCGAACAGGTCTCTGCGACTCATCTCGTCGAGGGTGTGCTCGCTGTAGGTCTGATCTCCCAGCGTGCGATAGTGGCGCCATTTATCGATGATGTGGCCCGTCGATCGGATGTAGCCGTAGTGATGGTAGGTGTAGGGCAGGCAGATGCGCTGTCCAACGAGACCGGTCAGATGCTCGTGCACGTCGTGCGTCCATCGGAGGTCGGGGTTGTGGCGCACAAGCAGGTTGTGGCGTCGATCGAGGGCGTTGTAGACATTGAAGCTGAGAATGAAGTTGTAGAAATAGGTGTCGACGATGCCGACCTCGGAGGGAAGGGTCGACACAATGTTGCGCGTGATGAACGCGAGATCGGTTCCGTGCACCTCGTCGCAGTCGACCATGAGCAGCCAGGTCTGCGCATCGCAGGGCAGGTTGGCCCGTAGGTAGTCGATGCATTCGTTGCGGGCCTGCGAGAAGTTCACGAACGGGGCCTCAACCACGCCCACGCGGCCGCTCGCGTGCAGCGTCGAGCGTTCCAGCACGTTTCGGTTCTGCGAGCGTGGGGCTCCGCTGTTGTCGTGGACGACCAGGAAGTCGGCCGCCTGCTCGAGGCTGTGCAGAACCGCCTTGAGGTAAGGCTCGGGTCGAGCGCCCATGAGCATCAGGGCGACGATCGTTGGCGCAGGCATGGCGTCTCTTCTCGAATGCTTGGGTTCACGGGGTGAGAAGACCTTCATCTCGCCTGTCATGACGCGTGGCCATGACAGGCGAGCGTGCGAGGTCGGGTGTTCTTCACACGTGCACCATCTCGTGGCGCTTCAAGATGTGGTCGAGCCACCTGTTCGACAGCTTCTCGAGCACCGAGTTCTGTCGCAGCCGCTCGTTCAGATGCTTCCAGTCGACGAAGTCCATCTTCTGGTCTTGGTTGAAGCAGGTGAACACGTAGCTGATCTTGCCCGAGGCTGGATCAACGTGGCGCTGCAGGCACTGGGCGCAGATCTCCTTCATCATGCACTGCATGGGGGAGTTGATCGATGCGAGGGCCTCGTGCTCGTGGCAGAAGTACTCGCGCAGCACCCCCTCGGTGCGGGCCGCCCGGATGGCCGCCATCATGCGGTCGGAGCCGATGGCGAGGATGCGGTGGGCCTGGTTCATGGGGAACAGGGTCTCCCCCAGCTCGCCCTTGGCGTACGAGAGCATGCACTGCACGATGTTGCCGACGAAGTGACGGTCTTGCGGGCGTCGCGCGGTGATGGGATCGCCGCTGTCGACGCTCCAGATGACCTGGTCGCAGGCGTCTTCGACCTTGTCGCGGTGGAACACATCGGTCGGCTTCTTGTAGCCTGCGAAGTATACCACCTTGTTGCCCGCGTTCTTCATCGCCTTGGCGATGGAGAAGAGCACCGCGTTGCCGAGTCCGCCGCCGCAGAGCACCACGTTCTCGCCCGTGCCGATCTCGCTGGGGGTTCCGGTGGGGCCCATGCAGACCAGCCGCTGCCCCTTCTGCAGGTAGGCGCACAGGCGTGATGACACGCCGAGCTCGAGGGCGATGAGCGAGAGGATGCCGTTCTCCGGATCGTTCCACGCGCCGGTGAGGGCGATGCCTTCGAGCGCGAAGCGCGTTCCCTCGAGCACCGGGCTCTGGGTCTCGAAGTTCTGGAAGCGGTAGAACTGCCCAGGCTCGAACTTTCGGGCCTGCAGCGGCGCCTTCACGATGACCTCGACGATGGTGGGGCCGAGGCGGCGCACCTCCTCGATGGTCACCAGGAGGTTCTCGTCGAGCCGCTGCTTGAGCGCCACGAGCTCGGCGTCGCGCTTCGGCTGGTCGGCCGGGTCGAGGGCCGCGATCTCGTTTGCGAACACCTCGGTGACCGCGCGGGCACCGTACTTGCCGGAGGCCACGGCTTTCACCACAGAGCCGGCGAACACCGGATGATTGTCGCCGTAGTACGAGATGAAGTGGCCGTCTTTCTCGTATGAGGTGAAGAATCCGGGGTCGGCCAGGTTCTGGGCGGCGGGTTCGAGGCGGCCATCGACCACCTTGAAGCCCTTGAAGAAGCGACGCTTGTCGTCGAGGGCGATGTGGCCTTCGCGCTCGCGCTCGTAGTTCACGTTGGGCGCGGTGCCGGCGGCCACGAGCAGCGTGCGTGCGGGAATCTCGACCATCTCACCGCTGTTGCCCCACTTGCCGGGCTCGAGCTCGGAGATGCGCTCCATGCGAACGGCCTTCAGGCTGCCGTATTCGTCGGAGATGGCCGCACGTGGGTCCATGCACTCGACATAGGTGATGCCCTCTTCGAGCGCCTTCACGATCTCTTCGTGGTTGAGGCGATAGGCGGGCGAGTCGACCATGCGCTTGCGATAGCAGAGCTTTGCGCCACCCCACTGCTGCAGGTGCGGAACGTAGTTCGGCTCTCGCCCCTCGGCCTTGGCGCGATCGCGCTCTTCACGCAGCACTCGGCCGTGGGCCACCAGCTCGGCGATGATCTCGCGCTCTTCAGGGCCGTACATGGCCTGCAGGGCTTCCTCGCCGTGCTCGCTTGCCAGGGTTTCATAGCGATCGACCACCTTGAGGCACTGCATTGTGTAGTAGGCCAGCGACTCGGTGGCGGTGTCGATGCCGGTGAGCCCGCCGCCCACCACCACCACGGGCAGGCGCAACTGCAGGTTGGCGAACGAGGTGGCGCGACCGGCACCGCTGAGCTGGAGCCCCATGAGAAAGTCTGACGCGGCGCGCACGCCGGGAATGAGGTTGTTCTCGATGTTCACCAGGGTGGGCTTACCCGCGCCGGCGGCGATCGCAACATGGTGGATTCCCAAGTCCCAGGCGTCTTCAGCGGTGAGGGTGCCCCCGAAGCGGATGCCCCCGTAGACCTTGAAGGTCGGGTTGCGGCTCAGGGTGAGGTAGATGAGCTTGAGGAAGTTCTTGTCCCAGCGGTTGGTGATGCCGTATTCGGCCACGCCGCCGAAGCCCAGGGCGATGCGCTCGTCGAGGTTCTCGACCAGGCTCTGGAAGCGCTCGATGGGCTGCGGCGCGCTCGCCCCGCTGCCCACCAGGTCGGCTGGGAGCGGCTCGATCTTCAGGCCGTCGACGCCGATCACGCCGAAGCCCTCGTTGAGCAGGTACTGTGAGAGCGAGAAGCCAGCGGGGCCCATGCCCACCACGAGCACGTTCTTGCCGTTGTAGGGCATGCGGTGCGGTCGGCGCACATTGATGGGGTTCCAGCGCGTGAGCAGCCCGTAGATCTCCACGCCCCACGGGAGGTTGAGCGTGTCTGTGAGGGAGCGGGTCTCGTTCTGGGGGATGTTGACCGGCTCTTGCTTCTGGTAGATGCAGGCCTTCATGCAGTCGTTGCAGATGCGGTGGCCGGTGGTGGGACACATGGGATTGTCGATGCACACCATGGCGAGCGCCCCGATGGTATCGCCCATGCGCTTGAGCATGTGCATCTCGGAGATGCGCTCGTCGAGGGGGCAGCCGTTCAGGGCAACGCCCAGCGGATTGCGCTGGATCGGCTTGTCCTTGCGAGGCATGGGCAGACCCTTCGAGCACGAGTCTTTCTCACGCTCGTGGCAGAACACGCAGTACTCGGTCTGATCGAGCACGTAGCGCAGCGATCCGCGCAGATCGGTGAGCTTGAAGCCGTCCCGGCATCGAAGCGTTCCCGGTGGTCCTTCGATGGCTTCCGGCAGATCTGCGCGGGGCCGTTGGTGAGGCACCAGGCCATCGGGCCAGGCCATGTCTTCCGGGAAGGTGAGCGAAACCCAGTCCCGGCGCGTGTGATGGTGATGGCGGTCGTGGGCCGCCTTGGCGGCCCAGCGAGCGATCTGGTCGATGACGCCGTCGAGCCAGGTGATCATCCCGGCCTCGTCATCGAGGGGCGTTTCGCCCAGCGCGGCGCGCAGGGTGGCGCTGCGGGCCTTCAGGTCGTCAGACAGCGGCTCGGGTGCGCGCTCATCGCTGATCTTCTTCCAGGCGGCCTCGATATCGAGCAGCTCGCAGGTGATCCGCGACACGAAGAGCTCAGGGTCGCGCTCGCGCTCCGCGGCGAGGTCTGGCCGCACCTTCAGCAACAGGCCATCGGGGGCGAATATGCCAGGCGCGTCGGTGGGCACGGCGTCCTTGTACTTCTTGACGGCGCGCCGTGAGACCACCTCTTTCTTGAAGCGGAGGATGGGGTCTTGGGTCTTGTGCTCTTCGGTCAGGCGCGCCGCGGCCGCTTCGATGTTGAAGAGGCGGGCGATGAATGCCGATTGATGGCGAGCCACCCGGATCAGCAGGGAGCTTTCCGCCGGCTTGCTCAGGCCTTCACCCAGGGTCTCGCGATAGGCGGCGAACTCTGCCGCCAGCGCAGCATCGTCGGCGGCAAGGCGCTCGTGGAAGATGCGGGTCAGCTCCGCCAGCTTCTGCGGGTCGTAGAGCGACGCGTAGGTGAACCCTGGAATGCCGAGCTCGAGGCTGCCGGCCGCCTCTGGGGGTGCGATGTGTGTCGTCATGTCGAACCTCTTCAGCGCTTCCCGCGGATGTGGCGAACAGATCGGCGCGGCGAAGCGGAAATGGGCGCAATGATTCGTGAAACCGTGCCAAATCCCTCCGCTCTGCAAAGCCCCTGTTTGAACCTGATGCATGCCGCTCTCTTCAGAGAGACGCACCTGAGCCGACAGGAGTGATCCCGTTGCTTCGCGCAGAAACCGCCGTCATGACGGAGATCTACGTGAGCACCGATGTCGAGGCCGATGGCCTCATTCCCGGCATGCACTCCATGCTGAGCTTCGGATCGGCGGCCTTCAGCGAGGATGGACGACTGCTGGGAACCTTCACGGCCAACCTCGAGACCCTCGACGGGGCGACCACCGACGCGCGCACCATGCAGTGGTGGGCCCAGCACGAGAGGGCGTGGGAGGCCTGCCGCGTCCACGCTCGACCCGCCACCGAGGTCATGCCGGAGTATGCCGAGTGGCTCGATGGGCTTCCCGGGACCCCGGTGTTCGTGGGCTATCCGGCCGCCTACGACTTCCTGTTCGTCTACTGGTACCTCATCCGCTTCGCTGGGCGAAGCCCCTTCTCGTTCTCCGCCCTCGACATGAAGACGCTGGCCATGGCCACTCTCGGAACCACGTTCCGCGACGCCACGAAGCGCAACATGCCGTCTCACTGGTTCGAGACGAAGAACCACACTCATGTGGCCCTCGACGACGCCATCGAGCAGGGATA
>RGZZ01000018.1 GCA_010028905.1 Pseudomonadota bacterium
CTGGGGGCGTCCAGCGCGAGAGCCAGGCGGTGAGGTCAGCAAGGGCTTTGGGAGAGAGCGGGGGCAGGCCCGTCTTCTCGTCTCGCGTCGCATCGATGGAAGGCTGTGGGTCGAGAACCTCTCCTCCGCTGACATACGCGATTCGGAGATCTCCGGCGGGGGGGATGAAGCGACGCGTGCCCAGCAGCAGCACGCCTTCGGTCTCTCCACCGCGCATCAGGGGCGTTGCAGCGGCGAGGTAGAGGTGCCCGTCTCTGTAGACGAGGTAGGAGATCGCCTGGCGTGCCTTGCCGGAGACAAGTGCCTGCACCAGAGGCTCGTCGATCATGGGGCGGGCGCCGTCCTCGTCGGTGTGATCGCCCACGACGCTCGTCGGTCGCCCATCAGGGGAGCGAAAGGACGCCAGGATCCGTCCCTTGAGATCGATCAGCACGAGCAGCTCGAGGCCCGCATTCCTCACCTCTGTCGGACCGACGTCCTCTCTCAAGCTCGAACGCGCGGCAGCCAGCATCTCGTCCGCTTCAGCAATCTGCTGGCGGCTCGCCCCCGTGGCTCTGACCTCTTCACATTTCCGGCTTGCCTCGATGTAGGTCGTGAGGGCTTCGCGCATGGCGGCGCTGTCATTGATCTGGCGGGCCTGTCCGAGAAGGGCGGGGCCCCGCGTGGTCATGATGGCGTCGACATATTCGTATGCGCTCGACACGCTCTCGGCGGCCTGTTTCGAGAGCTGGCCGAGCAGGGCGTCCTGCACGAGCCACGTCACAGCGAGCAGCAGGATGATGAGCGGCACGGTGGCCGCGATCAACCTGTCTCTCAGGCGACGCAAGAGAAGCGCCTCTCCGCGAGAAGGTCAGAGCGCCACATTGACGTTCACTGCTCCGCTGGCAGGCACGGTGACGCGTTGGGTCTGCAGGGCACCGCGTGGATGCCAGAAGCGCAGCGTGTACGTGCCCGCCGGGATGCCTTTCAGCGAGAATCGGCCGTCAGCGGCGGGCTGCGTGAAGAAGTCGTTCTCGGTGATGTAGATGTAGGCGTTCATTCGGCTGTGTATGCCGCAGAAGAGCTCAATGGGTCCGGGGGTGCTGAAGGTGCGGCTCTCCTTCTTCCCTCGGGGGTACTTGGGCAGCGAGAACCGTCCAGCGGTGCTCTCTGAGTAGATGCTGTGGAAGAAGGGGTCTTCATTCGTGAAGACCACGGTCGATCCACGCGGAGCGACGAGCACGTGCGGGCTGAACTCGCGGCCCTTCTGGCGCATCACCAGGGTTCGGGGGGTGGCGGGGAGGGTCGAGGAGACCACGCTGACCACGACAAAGGGGACCTCCTGCGCAGACGAGAGCGGTCGCGGGGCCTCGTCACTGCTGTCGCTGTATCCGAAGGGCTCGCTCCCTGTGCTCCCTCCTCCCTTTCCGCTGGCACGCGGATGGAGCTTTGATCGGATGGTCACGGTGCCGCCCACGTCGCCCGCAAGCGCCGCACTGAGCAACGCCCCCGCGAGCAGCAGCGAGAGTCCCGCGACCCGCCATGCAGATGGAGCCTGGAAGCGCACGATTCTCTCCTTCATTGCCGCGGTGAGACCGGTCACGGCGGAGTCACGATGTCATATTTGCGGCCGGTTCTCAGCGCGCTGCGCAGCCGGCTCACGAGCTCGGTGACCCGCTTGAAGTCCGGTGCTCGTGGAGCGCACTGCAGATACTGCTCGAAATGGTGGATCGCGTCAGCATACTCTCCCTGCTCGAGCATGAGGTGCGCCAGGTTGTAGTGGGCATCGGCGTGGTTGGGCCGAAGGCGCAGCGCCGTCTGGTAGTGCTCCAGGCTCTCTCGCCACTGCCGCTTCTTGGCCATGCACAGGCCGAGGTCGTTGAAGGCGTCGGCATTGGCCCGATCGAGCCTCACACAGCGCTCGAACGCCTCGATGGCGCTGTCGGTGTCACCGGACTGGAACCGGGCGATTCCGAGATGGTAGCAGGCCGATGCATCGCGGGAGTTCTGCAGGATGGCCGCCTCGAACTCCACCGCGGCCTCTCTGGCAAGCCCCTGCGCCAGCAGCTCCTTGCCCCGGCCGAGGAAGGACTGTCCCTCGTCGTCGGACGGACGGGCAAAACGTTCGAGGCTTCGCGTCCACGGCTCTCCCGTCGGGTCGCTCTCCGCGGGGCCGGTCTCGGTCTCGAAGGGCTGCTGGGGAGGCTCGACGGGAGCAGGTTCCTGGGACTCGATCGGAGGCACGGGCGCTCCGGTGGGGCGGAAGTCGAAGCTGACCTCCTGGCCCGTGAGGGGATGTCGAACGCGCAGTCGACCTGCGGCTGTCATGCTCGAACCGCAGTGGGTGCAGAAGCGGGCGGCGTCCTCCACGCCTCTGTTGCAGTTCGGGCAAGGCTTGAGGGAGCGCTGTATGGGGGTGGGCTGGCCGCACTGCGGGCAGAAGCGGTCACTCGCGAGGAGGGCGTTTGCGCACTTCGAGCACGGCGGGGTCTTGGGGCGCCGTGGTGACGAGGGTCTGGGCGGTACCGGCCCAGGGTCGCCCCCGCTTCGTGCAGTCGCGAGCTGGGCGTCGAGCTTCTCGATCTCGCGCACCTTGCGGTTCAGCGCGGTGGCGTTCGGACGCCCGCTTCGAGTTGATTCATAGCAGATCTCACCCAGCTCGCGCATCTCTTGATCCCTGCGCTCATTCAGGGCCTTTGCGGCCGGGGATGTCTCCGAAGCGGCTCGGGGAGGGCTGGGTTTGCGAAAGAACGACATGGCGTCGAAGGGTTCCTCGTGGCCGTCACGGTTTCCTGGCCCGCGGCGGCCCGTCGGGTCACGGCATCTTCGAGCAGGGCGGCGAGGCGTGCGGCGCTCTCGCGCCAGCTGAAGCGCCGGACCCTAGTCCGGCCTGCACGGATGAGTCTTTCCCTCAGGTCTTCGTCGCGGATGAGACGTATCATCGTGGCACACATGTCCTCGGGGTCGAGGGGGTCGAAGAAGAGGGCGGCCTCACCGGCGATCTCGGGTAGGGAGGAGGTGTTTGCGCAGGCCACCGGGGTCGCGCAGGCCATGGCCTCGATGAGCGGGATGCCGAAGCCTTCATATAGTGACGGGTGAATCAGTGCATCGGCGGCGGAGTAGAGGGCCGCCAGGGCATGATCAGGGAGGTACCCGGTGAACACGATGGCGTCCGCCGCCGCGCTCGCGCGCGCGTAGGCCCTCACCTCGTCGGCGCGCTCTCGCTGCGGCCCGGCGAGGACGAGTCGGTGGGGCAGGGCGGTGGTGGCCTTCAGTCTGGAGAAGGCGTCCACAAGTCGCAGGTGGTTCTTGCCGGGATGCTCGACGCGCGCGACATAGAGCAGGTAGGGGCGGTCGACGGGGATGTGCGGGGCCAGCGAAAGGACGGCGGCTGACCTCGGCATGGGGCGCATGCGCCGCAGGTCGACCCCGTTCGGGATCACCGTGATCTGTTCCGCCGGGACACGCGCGAGGGAGGCGATGTCGCTGCGGCTGCTCTCGCTCACCGTGACGAGTCGGGAGAGCTGGCGGAGGGCGATGGGCAGGACGTGTCGCAGGTAGGCCTCGTGCACCTTGTCGTACTTGCCTGGCACGCGAAGCGCGGCGAGATCATGGACGACGCCGACGGTGGGGCAGGGGAGCCACAGCGGCGCGCGACGATTGGCTGCTGGCAGCAGCGCAGCGTCGAATCGTCTCCGAGCGACCGCGAGCGGCAGTCCGAGCTGCTGCCAGACGACGTTGGCGAGAGGGGGCTCCCAGCGGCTGTCGATGATGATTTCGTCGGACATGGACCCCTTCGTGAATGCAGCCAGCTCCTTGCGGGTGCCTGCGAGCGTGACGTGCATCCAGGGGGCGACCTCCGCCAGATGTGCGAGCATCTCCTGGAGGAACCGTCCTATTCCGGAGCGCCCCAGATCACAGCCAGCGGTGGGAATGAGAACCCGCATGCCAGACTCCTCTCGTCTCACCGCCGCCCCTGGGCGGTTGCGGTGCTTGCGAACATGATGCGCGAACGGGCGATGGTTGAAACGGCGCATGTCCCACGGTTTTTTGTCCACGTTGCCAGGCGTATCTATCGTGACTGAAGAAAACCCGTAGTGACAGGCATTTGCGTTTGAAAAACTTCGTTCAAACTGGCGTAGAAAAGGGTTGACAGCCCCAAGGGCCGATGCTATTATATGGGGGCGCTTTCAGGGGTAACCACCTCATGCAATCGTCGCAATCGCAGTCACAGTGCCGCTTCTGGCCTGCAGCTGACGGTGCAGGCGGTTGAGGTGGCTGGCACCGAAAGTCCATTCCGGAAGTCGGAACCCTTCGAAAGGGTGATACCTCTCGCGGCCTTCGTGGAGCGATAGGGTCCACGAAGACTCCAGGGAAGAGCAACTCTTCCCAAAGTCTGCCCTGAGTCCGACCTGACCTCGCGAGCGGAATGGCGGGCGCTTCCAGACCCACGTGGGATTGGAGAAAGGGGAGTTATTTTTTTTATGCCGACAATCAACCAGCTGGTGCGCAAGGGCCGCAAGCGCGTCGAAGTGAAGAGCAAGTCGCCCGCCATGCGCGTTTCGTACAACTCGCTTCGTCTGAAGCAGTTCTCCGTTCCGGGAGCGCCCCAGAAGCGTGGCGTGTGCACCCAGGTGCGAACCATCACGCCCAAGAAGCCGAACTCGGCGTTGCGCAAGGTGGCACGTGTGCGCCTGACCAACGGCGTCGAGGTGACGGCCTACATCCCTGGTGTCGGTCACAACCTGCAGGAGCACTCGGTGGTGCTCATCCGCGGCGGCCGCGTCAAGGATCTCCCGGGTATCCGCTACCACATCGTTCGCGGCTCGCAGGACACGCAGGGCGTTGTCAACCGCAAGCAGAGCCGCTCCAAGTACGGCACCAAGCGCCCCAAGGCTTCGGGCAAGTAGAAGCTGCACTTTCAGAAACTCATCGAGGAGGCGACCCATGCCCAGGAAGGGACCAGTTCCGAAGCGACCGATTCTGCCGGATCCCGTCTATCACGACACGACGGTGGCCCGCTTCATCAACAAGATCATGCTGCGCGGCAAGAAGAGTCTTGCCGAGCGCGTCTTCTACGGTGCACTTGACGTCATTGCCGAGCGCACCGGCAAGGATCCGCTTCGCGTGTTCAACCAGGCGCTCGAGAACGCGATGCCACTGGTCGAGGTGCGGCCGCGCCGCGTGGGTGGCTCGACCTACCAGGTGCCCATGGAGGTTCGCGCCGATCGTCGCATGAGCCTCGGCATGCGCTGGCTCGTCGGCTTTGCGCGCAAGCGCCCGGGCAAGACGATGACCGAGCGTCTCGCCAGCGAGCTCATCGATGCGTCGCAAGGCGCCGGTCAGTCCTGCAAGAAGCGTGAAGACACGCACAAGATGGCAGAGGCCAACAAGGCGTTCGCGCACTACCGCTGGTAGCGCAGCCCGTCGGGGAAGACGGGACCTGTGGCGCCTGCTCCCGGCCGTTCAGGCTGGGGCGGCGCCAACCCCATTCCACAGGGAAAACCCGGGGCACGTGCCCCGTTCGAAGGTTAGGTGCAACAGATGCTCGCCACGGCGACTGAACTCAAGAACATCCGCAACATCGGTATCGCGGCCCACATCGACGCGGGCAAGACGACGACCACCGAGCGCATCCTCTTCTACACGGGCCGCGTGCACCGCATCGGTGAGGTGCACGAGGGCGGCGCCACCATGGACTGGATGGTGCAGGAGAAGGAGCGCGGCATCACCATCACCTCCGCGGCCACGAGCTGCGAGTGGAAGGGATGCAACATCAACATCATCGATACGCCGGGTCACGTTGACTTCACCGTCGAGGTGGAGCGCAGCCTGCGCGTTCTCGACGGTGTGGTGGCGCTGTTCTGCGCGGTGGCTGGCGTGCAGCCCCAGAGCGAGACCGTCTGGCGTCAGGCTGACCGCTACCGCGTGCCGCGTCTTGCGTTCGTGAACAAGATGGATCGCACCGGTGCCGACTACTACCAGTGCGTCGAGCGCATGAAGACGATCCTGGGCACGAACGCGGTTCCGCTCCAGATTCCCATCGGAGCCGAGTCCGACTTCAAGGGCGTGATCAACCTCGTCGAGATGAACGCCACGTACTACCTCGACGATCTCGGCAAGACCCAGGCCGAGCAGGAGATTCCCGCCGAACTGAGCGAGCTGGCCGACAAGTGGCGCAAGAACCTTCTCGAGGCGGCAGCCGAGTACGACGAAGAGCTGATGATGCTCTATCTCGAAGAGCAGCCCATCCCGCTGGAGATGCTCCAGTCGGCCATCCGCAAGGGCACCGTGCTCTGCAAGATGGTCCCCACGCTCTGCGGTTCGGCCTTCAAGAACAAGGGCGTGCAGCGCCTGCTCGACGCAGTCGTCGACTACCTGCCCTCGCCCGTCGACATCCCCGCGGTCGAAGGGACCAACCCGGATGACGGTGCCACCGTCTTGCGCGAGGCCAACCCAGACGCACCGTTCTCGGCGCTGGCGTTCAAGATCGCAACCGACCCCTACGTGGGCAAGGTGACCTACTTCCGCGTGTACTCTGGCACGGTGAAGGCCGGCACCGCCGTCTACAACGCAACGAAGGGCAAGCGCGAGCGCATCGGTCGCATCGTTCGCATGCACGCTGACAGCCGCGAGGACATCGATCAGATCAGCGCAGGCGATCTCGCTGCGTGCGTGGGTCTCAAGCAGACCAGCACGGGAGACACGCTCTGTGATGAGAAGTCGCCGGTGATCCTCGAGGCCATCCAGTTCCCCGAGCCGGTGATCTCGGTGGCCATCGAGCCGAAGTCGAAGGCCGATCAAGACAAGCTCGGCATCGCGCTGGGCAAGCTCGGTGAGGAAGATCCCACCTTCCGCATGCGAACCGACACCGAGACGGGTCAGACCATCATCTCCGGCATGGGCGAGCTCCATCTCGAGATCATCGTCGATCGCCTGCTCCGCGAGTTCAATGTGGCCGCCAACGTCGGCAAGCCGCAGGTGGCCTACAAGGAGACCATCCGACGCACCAGCAAGGGCGAGGGTCGCTTCGTCCGCCAGACAGGTGGTCGCGGTCAGTACGGTCACGCCATCATCGAGATCATGCCTCTCGAGCCGGGTCAAGGCTATCAGTTCGAGAGCAAGGTCGTCGGTGGCACGGTGCCAAAGGAGTACGTCAAGCCCATCGACCTGGGCATCCAGGACGCGCTCGAGTCGGGTCGCCTTGCCGGCTACCCGGTGGTCGATGTGAAGGCGACGCTGCTCGACGGTTCGTTCCACACCGTCGACTCGTCTGAAATGGCCTTCCGCATCGCGGGCAGCATGGCCCTCAAGGACGGTCTCCAGAGGAACGACGTGTTCCTGAAGGAGCCGATCATGAAGGTCGAGGTTGTCGTACCCGAGGCCTACATGGGCGACGTCATCGGCGACCTCAACGGACGCCGCGGCAAGATCGAGGGCATGGAGATGGCCATCCCTGGCCAGCAGACCATTCGCGCCCACGTTCCCCTGTCTGCGATGTTCGGCTACTCGACCGACCTGCGCAGCGCGACGCAGGGTCGCGGCACCTACTCGATGGAGTTCGCTCGCTACGAGGAGATGCCCAAGAACCTCGCCGACGAGATCGTCAAGAAGCTCCACGGCAAGGACTGACACCCTTTCAATGATTCAGGGCCCAGCGCCTCGGCGAGGGGGCCTGGAGACCAGACCTAGGCAAACTCTTTCCCGGTAACAATGAGGAGGTAGACAATGGCAAAGCAGAAGTTCGAGCGTACGAAGCCGCACGTGAACATCGGCACGATCGGTCACGTCGATCACGGCAAGACCACCCTCACCGCTGCGATCACCAATGTGCTCGCGATGCGTCAGGGCAAGCAGGGCCTGAAGGTCGACGAGATCGACAACGCGCCTGAAGAGAAGGCACGTGGGATCACGATCGCCATCTATCACGCGGAGTACGAGACCGACAAGCGCCACTACGCGCACGTCGACTGCCCTGGCCACGCCGACTACATCAAGAACATGATCACCGGCGCGGCGCAGATGGACGGAGCCATCCTGGTGGTTGCTGCCACCGACGGCCCGATGCCGCAGACCCGCGAGCACATCCTCCTGGCCCGCCAGGTGAACGTGCCGTACATCGTGGTCTTCCTGAACAAGGTCGACCAGGTCGACGATCCCGACCTCATCGAGCTCGTCGAGATGGAGCTGCGCGAGCTGCTCACCGAGTACAAGTTCCCCGGCGACACCATTCCGATCATCAAGGGCTCGGGCCTCAAGGCGCTCGAGGACTCGCTGGCCGGCAAGATGGACAGCGACTGGGTCAACAAGATCGGCGATCTGATGGACGCTGTCGACAGCTACATCCCCGATCCGGAGCGCCCCATCGACAAGCCCTTCCTGATGCCTGTTGAAGACGTGTTCACCATCACGGGTCGCGGTACCGTGGCCACCGGTCGTGTGGAGCGCGGCATCGTGAAGACCGGTGAAGAGATCGAGATCGTCGGCATCCAGGAGAAGACCCGCAAGAGCGTCGTGACTGGCGTCGAGATGTTCCGCAAGATCCTCGACGAGGGTCGCGCGGGCGACAACGTCGGCGTGCTCCTGCGTGGTGTCGAGCGCAAGGACATCGAGCGCGGTCAGGTTCTGGCCAAGCCCGGTTCCATCAAGCCTCACACCGAGTTCACTGCCGAGGTGTACGTGCTGTCGAAGGACGAAGGCGGACGCCACACGCCCTTCTTCAACAACTACCGTCCGCAGTTCTACTTCCGCACCACTGACGTGACGGGCGCCATCACCCTGCCGGAAGGCACGGAGATGGTGATGCCTGGCGACAACGTCAAGATCCAGGTGAAGCTGATCCAGCCCATCGCCATGGAGGAAGGTCTGCGCTTCGCCATCCGCGAGGGCGGCCGCACCGTGGGCGCGGGCGTCGTCACCGCCATCAAGAACTAGTCTGGCGCGCGGGCACGTTCCGATCACGGAGCGTGCCCGCGTCCAGAGCAGCACCCCCAGTTTCCAGGCCGGTCCGAGGAGGAACAGAACGTGGCCAAGCAACGCATGAGGATTCGACTGAAGGCATACGACCATCGTGTGCTCGACGAGTCCGCAGAGAAGATCGTCGACATCGCGCGCAAGACGGGCGCCAACATCTCAGGGCCGGTGCCGCTGCCGACCGAGAAGAACGTCTGGTGCGTGCTGCGCTCGCCGCACGTCGACAAGAAGTCCCGCGAACACTTCGAGATTCGCACCCATAAGCGTCTGATTGATATCTACTTCGATCCCGCGCAGAAGACCATCGAGTCGCTCATGAACATGAGCCTGCCGGCCGGAGTCGACATCGAGATCAAGGGCTGACAGTCCGGCACCGCCTGACTGAAGGTCTGACGCGAAGGTGGTCAGAGTCGGGGACCTCCCCCGTCTGTCGTGCCTGGCACGGCGCTGACCGTACGTCGCGGCCACGAGTCAAGTGCACTCGTGGCAACCGCCCCCGCTCGAGCGGGAGCGGATCATGGATAGAATGTGGAGGTTGTACGAATGGGAGCCAGCAAAGGTATCCTGGGTAAGAAGCTCGGCATGACGCAAGTCCTCACCCCAGAGGGCAACGCAGTTCCGGTGACGGTGATCGAGGCCGGACCGTGCGTCGTGACCGGGAAGCGCACCGTCGAGACCGACGGATACGCATCGCTGCAGATCGGCCTCGGGAACATCGAGGAGCGTGCGGCGAACAAGAAGGGGCGCGCACGCGGCAAGCTCAATCGCCCGCTCGCCGGCTACTTCAAGAAGCAGGGCGTCACCCCGGCTCGCCATCTGCGCGAGGTGAAGTTCGACGACGCCGAAGCCTACGCGCTGGGTGCCGAGATCAAGGCCGACATCTTCGCTGAAGGCGACAAGGTCGACGTGGTCGGCACCTCAAAGGGCAAGGGCTTCCAGGGCACGATGAAGCGCCATCGCTTCAGCGGCGGCCCTCGCAGCCACGGTTCGATGACGCATCGGCAGCCAGCCTCTTCGGGCTCTACCGACGCCGCACGCACCATCAAGGGAACGCGCAAGCCAGGTCACATGGGTCACGCGCGTGTCACCGCCCAGGGACTCACCGTGGTGCGTGTCGACCTTCCCCGCAACCTGATCCTGATCAAGGGATCGATTCCTGGCCCCGTCAACGGGCTCGTCATCATCAAGAATTCAGTGAAGGCCGGCGGCCCCAAGCCGTCCGCCAAGAGCTAGGAGGACAACATGCCGCAGGTAACACTGTTCGATCAGCAGGGCGCCTCCCAGGGCAGCATCGATCTGAGCGAGTCGGTCTTCGGCGCTCCGCTGCGCCGGGATCTCCTGCACCAGGCCGTGGTGCGCCATCTGGCCAACCGCCGTTCCGGAACCGCTGACTGCAAGACGCGCGCCGAGGTCTCAGGCGGCGGCCGCAAGCCGTGGCGTCAGAAGGGCACGGGTCGCGCTCGTCACGGCAGCACCCGTTCCCCCATCTGGAGGAAGGGTGGTGTGGTCTTCGGTCCGCACCCCCGCTCGTACGTGCAGGCCATGCCCCGCAAGATGCGTCGCCTCGCGCTCCGCTCGGCCCTGTCGAGCAAGGTGACGGGCAACACCCTCGTGGCGCTTTCGGGTCTCTCGTTCGAGGCCTACAAGACCCGCGAGTTCGTCAAGGTTCTCGAGAACCTCAAGGTCACTGACAAGCTGCTTCTCGGCGAGAGCTGGGCGCAGCAGCTGAAGAGCACCCGCCGAACCACCCGTGTGGCGACGCACAAGGCGCTCGTCGTCGTGGCTGAGCGTGACGATCTCGTGTTCGGGTCTGCGCGCAACCTGCCCAACGTCAAGGTCGTGACGTTCGAAGACCTCAACGTCTACGACGTGCTCAAGTACCGCCGCGTCATCATCACGAAGGACGCCATCGCGCGAATCGAGGAGGTCCTGTCATGAGCGAGGTCCAGACCGTCGTTTTTCCCAAGCGCACCGCGCGTGACATCATTCTTCGTCCAATTGTTACAGAAAAGTCCGTTGCGCTGTCTTCGGAAAACAAGTATACTTTCGCGGTTGATCCCAAAGCGAACAAGATCGAGATTCGCCTGGCGATCGAGAACATCTTCAAGGTCAAGGTGCTGAACGTGAGCACACTCAACTGCAAGGGAAAGCCGAAGCGGTGGGGGCGTAAGTACCACGGCCACAAGAGCGACTGGAAGAAGGCCATCGTCACCGTACGCGAGGGAGAGAAGATCGAGATCGCGGGTGTGAACCTCTTCGAGGCGTAGCCCTTGGTGCCGCGCGACAGGCTGTGCAGCCTGTCGCGTGGGGCAGGGGTGCCGGGAGCCGCTGTGCGGCCCCCATCTGGCCCGCCTTCGCGGTGGGCTCGCGTGACCTTCCGAGGTTGCGCCAATTATAGTGTCTCGCTGACAAGGAGAACAGACTGAAATGGCTGTGAAGAACTTCAAGGCCACCTCGCCAGGCCGTCGCTTCATGAGCGTGTCCGATTTCTCGGAGCTCACGAAGAAGGCCCCGGAAGAGAGCCTGCTCGAGCCGCTCCACAAGAGCGGCGGCCGCAACGCGCAGGGTCGCGTCACCTCTCGCCATCGTGGGGGCGGCGTGAAGCGCATGTACCGCATCATCGACTGGAAGCGTCGCAAGGACGGCCGCTGGGCGAAGGTTGCGGCGGTGGAGTACGATCCGAACCGCTCCGCGCGCATCGCCCTGCTGCACTACGAAGATGGTGAGAAGCGCTACATTCTCGCTCCTCTGGGCATCAAGCCGGGCGACAAGGTCATCAGCGGTGAGACGGCAGACATCAAGCCGGGCAACGCGATGCCCCTGGTGGCGATTCCCGTGGGCACCCTGATCCACAACCTCGAGCTGCAGCCGGGCCGCGGCGCGCAGCTGGCTCGCTCGGCGGGCGCCTACGCCCAGCTCATGGCGAAAGAGGGTCCGATGGCCCAGGTGCGCCTCCCGTCCGGAGAGCAGCGCTACATCAGCATCCACTGCCGCGCCACCATCGGTCAGGTGGGCAATGTCGAGCATGAGAACGTGTCCATCGGCAAGGCGGGTCGTTCCCGCTGGCTGGGCAAGCGTCCGCACATCCGCGGTGTCGCGACCAACCCGTGCGATCACCCACACGGTGGTGGTGAAGCTCGCTCCACGCCTGGACGCCCGTCCACCACGCCCTGGGGCAAGCCGACCTACGGCTTGAAGACCCGCAAGAACAAGAAGGCCAGCACGCGGTTCATCGTGCGTCGGCGCAAGTAGTCTGGAGGATTGATATAGATGTCTCGTTCAGTAAAAAAGGGACCCTACGTCGACCAGAACCTGGCGAAGAAGATCGACGCCATGAACGCGCGCAACGAGAAGAAGGTCGTCAAGACCTGGGCGCGCGCGAGCACCGTCACCCCTCTCATGATCGGTCACACGGTGGCCGTTCACGACGGGAAGCGTCACGTGCCGATCTACATCACCGACCAGATGGTGGGTCACAAGCTGGGGGAGTTCGCGGTGACGCGTCACTTCCGCGGCCACGGTGGCAAGGAGAAGGGCTCCTCGGCCCGCTAGAGACCAGCGGAACGGCGCAGGTGCGCTGTTCCGACAGGCGCGAGAGAAAATGCGCCTGAAGCACAGCGGCACGTCTCAACCGCCGCTCATCAAGATCATCGAGGAGGTTCGCCATGGCGACAGGCGACAAGAAAGAGAAGAAGGCAAAGGCTCAGGCTGAGGGCACGCCCGAGAAGGCAGCTCCGGCCAAGAAGAGCACGCGGTCGAAGGCAAAGGCTGAGGCGTCGGCTGACGCGCCTGCGCCTACGGCCAGCGAGGCCCCCGCGACCCCGAAGAAGGCACCCGCGCCGAAGGCGCCTGTTGTCTCCTCGGGAGACCCCCTCGGCCCGCGGAAGGCCAGAGCACACGCACGTTACGTGCGCATGGCGCCGCGAAAGCTCCGACTCGTGATGGACGCCATCCGAGGCAAGTCGGTGGCAGAGGCGCGTGGCATCCTGCGATTCTGCGGCAAGCGCGCAGCGGGTCCCCTTTCGAAGGTGCTCGAGTCGGCGGTTGCCAATGCCGAGAACAACCATCAGATGAACACGGGCAGTCTGGTCATCGCCACGGCCTTCGTGGACCAGGGACCGAGCTTCAAGTCGTTCATCCCCCGTGCACGTGGACGCGCGAGCGCTGTTCACAAGTTCACGAGCCACATCACCATTGAGGTCAAGGAAAGAGAGGAAGCCTAATGGGCCAGAAGATTCATCCGGTCGGGTTGCGCCTGGGGATCATCCGCAACTGGGACTCCCGATGGTATCAGGACAAGCACTATGCGGACTGGCTCCATGAGGACCTCAAGATCCGCACCTGGCTGCGCAAGCGCCTCAAGCACGCGGGTCTCGCCCGCGTTGAGATCGAGCGCGCAGACAAGATCAACATCATCCTCAACACGTCCAAGCCGGGCATCGTGATCGGCAGCAAAGGGCGTGGCATCGAGGAGATCCGACGCGAGCTCACCGCGCTCACCAAGCGCGAGGTGAAGATCACCGTTCAGGAAGTCAAGAAGCCTGAGCTCGAGGCGAAGCTCGTGGGCGAGAACATCTGCGAGCAGCTCGAGCGTCGCGTGGCTTTCCGCCGCGCGATGAAGCAGGCGGCACGCCGCACCATGGATCGCGGAGCCCTCGGAATCCGCATCCAGTGCAGCGGTCGTCTGGGTGGGGCCGAGATTGCCCGCACCGAGAAGACGCGCGAGGGCAGCGTGCCGTTGCACACCCTTCGCGCCGACGTCGACTACGCCATCAGCGAGGCGCTCACAACCTTCGGCCGTATCGGCGTGAAGGTGTGGATCTATCGCGGTGACGTGTTCCCGAAAGCCCGCGAGCAGGAAGTGACGCTCGAGGGCGACAGCCTGGCCGGGGCGCGCGGCTGATCAGCGCAGGAGGACATCTAAAGCCATGTTGATGCCGAAGAGAGTCAAGTATCGCAAGATGCACCGCGGTCGCATGACGGGTAAGGCTACCCGCGGCAATGCGCTGCACTATGGCGACTATGGCCTGCAAGCCCTGGAGTCGCATTGGGTCACCGACCGTCAGATCGAGGCCGCTCGTATCGCCATGACCCGCCACATCAAGCGTGGTGGCAAGGTGTGGATCCGTGTGTTCCCGGACAAGTCAGTGACGAAGAAACCCGCCGAGACCCGTATGGGCTCGGGCAAGGGCAGCCCGGAGTACTGGGTTGCCGTGGTGCGGCCGGGCCGCGTCATGTTCGAACTGGCCGGCGTGGGTGAGGCTATCGCCCGCGAGGCCCTGCGACTGGCGTCGTTCAAGCTGCCCCTCAAGACGAAGATCCTCGTTCGCGAGCAAGTGGAAGTCGAGGTTGGTGGCAATGAAGAGTAAGGAACAGCTCGAGAAGATCCGGGAGATGTCCACGAACGAGCTGCTCGATCGCCTGAAGGACCGCAAGGAGGAGCTCTTCAACCTGCGCTTCCGCATGGCGACGGGTCACCTCGAGGAGCAATCTCGCATCAAGCAGGTGCGCAAGGAGATTGCCCGCATCCACAGCGTGCAGCGCGAGCGCGAGCTGAAGATTCGATAGGAAGAGGCTGTATCCAGATGAGCGATCAGGCAACCCAGGAAGCGCGCGCCGCGCGCAAGGCCCGCATCGGCACGGTCGTCAGCGACAAGATGGACAAGACCGTGATCGTGCGTGTCGAGCGACAGTTCGCGCACCCCATCTACAAGAAGATCATCAAGCGTTCGACGCGGTTCAAGGCGCACGACGAGACCAACGATTGTCACGTCGGCGACAAGGTCCGCATCATGGAGACGCGTCCGCTGTCCAAGGACAAGCGCTGGCGTGTGGTGGAAGTGCTCGAGAGAGCGAAGTAGCAATCGGGAAGCGGGGCGTGGCCCACGGGCGAAGCGCCCTCGGCAGCTCTCGACAACGACAGTCTGTCAGATTTGGAAAGGGTGAGAGACGATGATTCAGCAGCAGAGCCGTCTCAAGGTCGCGGACAACTCCGGCGCGCGAGAGATCATGTGCATTCGCGTGGACAAGGGGTTTCATCACAAGTATGCCCATATCGGCGACATCATCACGGCTTCGGTGAAGACGGCCCAACCAGGGGCCGGTGTGAAGAAGGGCCAGGTTGTCAAGGCAGTTGTCGTTCGCACGCGCAACAAGACGCGTCGCAAGGACGGCTCCTACATCCGCTTCGACGAGAACGCGGCTGTGCTCATCAAGGACGATCTGTCTCCCCGCGGCACACGCATCTTCGGTCCGGTCGCGCGCGAGCTGCGCGAGAAGGAATTTACGAAGATCATCTCGCTGGCGCCCGAAGTGCTTTGAGGAGTAGGTCATGTCGAACGTACACGTGAAGAAGAATGACAACGTGGTGGTTGTCGCGGGCAAGGACCGCGGCAAGAAAGGCAAGGTTCTCGAGGTTCTTCCAGAGAAGAATCGCGTCCTTGTCGAAGGGGTCAACCTGGTGAAGCGGCACACCAAGCCGCGTCCGCCGCGTTTCCCTCAGGGCGGCATCATCGAGAAGAGCCTGCCCATCGACGCCAGCAACGTGCAGCTCGTCTGCCCCCGTTGCAACAAGCCCACGCGCGTCGGCCACAAGGCCGCTGCCGCCGAGGTTGGCGGTTTCGTGCGGGCCTGCAAAAAGTGCGGTGAGGAGATCTAGTCATGGCGAAGGATACCAAGGACAGCGGCAAGGCGCAAGCCAAGAAGCCACAGGCCGCGCCTCAGGCGAAGGGTGGCGGTGGTCGCCGTGACAAAGGCGAGATGTTCGAGACCGCCGACAAGGTCATAACCACCGAGGCGAACCGTCTCCGCCTTCGTTATCGCGACGAGGTCGTGGCGAAGCTGCGTGAGCGCTTCCAGTACAAGAACGTGATGCAGGTTCCGCGACTCGAGAAGGTCGTCATCAACATGGGAGTGAGCGATGCGGTTCAGAACCCGAAGTCGCTCGACCTGGCTGTTGCTGAGCTGGCCCTCATCTCGGGGCAGCGCCCGCTTGTCACCAAGGCGCGCAAGTCCATCGCGGCGTTCAAGCTGCGTGAGGGGCTGAGCATCGGTGCAAAGGTGACGCTTCGTGGCGATCGCATGTACGTGTTCCTCGACAAGCTCTTCAACGTGGTGCTGCCCCGCATCCGCGACTTCCGCGGCGTTTCGCCGAAGTCGTTCGACGGCCGCGGCAACTACGCGATGGGGCTCAAGGAGCAGACCATCTTCCCCGAGATCGAGTACGATCGCGTCGACCGTGCCCGCGGTATGGACATCATCGTGGTAACCACGGCCCAGACCGACGAAGAGGGCCTCGAGCTCATGAAGGCGCTCGGCTGCCCGATGAAGGTCGACGAGCAGCGATAGTCCATCCTCGGAGGCCAGCGGACTGGCCTCCTCTTTCCGAAAGGCCTGCGAACGGCTTGGAGGAACGCAGGGGCCAGCGAAAGGCCCGTCAACAGAAAGTTGTGGGAGCGGAGACGCCCTCCTATCTGAGCAGCGCACAAGCGCGTTCAGGCAGGGAGGGGCACGTCCGTTCCGACCACGCCGCAAACAACAAGGAGGAATCCCATGGCAACCACAGCGATCATTGCCAAGTCGCAGAAGAAGCCTAAGTACGACGTTCGCGTTCGGAACCGGTGCCGCGCCTGCGGTCGGCCCAGAGCCTTCCTGCGCAAGTTCGGCATGTGCCGTCTCTGCTTCCGCTCGCTGGCCCATAAGGGCGAGATCCCGGGCGTCGTCAAGTCGAGCTGGTAGGCGATTCGTCGGGAGCCACCCGATGGTGCGCCCTCCTCAATGCCTGAGGAGAGTGGCGCTGTGAGCCTTTGAGATTCGAAAGGGGTAGTTAGGTACAATGACCGATCCCATCGCAGATATGCTGACCCGAGTTCGGAACGCGAACGTGGCCTACAAGGACCAGGTTGATGTTCCCTTCTCCAAGATCAAGGAACAGATCGCGCGTGTCCTCAAGCGCGAGGGCTACGTGAAGGACTTCCAGGTGATCAACACGGGCGTCCAGGGCGTCATCCGCCTGTTCCTCAAGTACGTCGACCACGGTCCCAACCGTGAGCGCGTCATCTCTGGCCTGCGTCGCATCAGCACGCCAGGCCTTCGCGTCTACGTGCGCAAGACCGAGATCCCGCGCATCTTCGGGGGACTCGGCGTTGTCATCCTGTCCACGCCGCGCGGTGTTCTCACCGGCAAGCAGGCGAAGAAGCTCGACGTTGGCGGCGAAGTGCTCGCCTACGTCTGGTAGAGGAGAATCGACATGTCAAGAATTGGTAAGCAGCCGATCTCCCTTCCCAAGGGCGTGACCGTCGCCATCGACGGCAGCTCGGTGCGCGTGAAGGGCCCCAAGGGCGAGCTCCATCGCGAGGTCTCGAGCGAGATTCGCGTCCGTCAGGTCGAAGGCCAGATCCTGGTCGAGCGACCCAGCGACGAGCGCACGCACCGCGCGTTGCACGGGCTGACCCGTACCCTCGTCAACAACATGGTCGTTGGGGTTTCCAGCGGCTTCGAGAAGGCGCTGAGCATGATCGGCGTGGGCTATAAAGCCCAGCTGCAGGGCAAGGCGCTTCTCATCAACATCGGTTACTCGCATCCCGTCCTTCGGGAGCCGCCAGCAGGCATCGAGTTCACCGTGGAGCAGGGCAAGGGTGTCGTGCGACTGGTGGTCAAGGGTGTCGACAAGCAGCTCGTGGGGCAGACCGCGGCCGAGATCCGGAGCATTCGTCCGCCGGAGCCCTACAAGGGCAAAGGCATCCGCTATGAGAACGAAAAGGTGCTCCGCAAGGTGGGCAAGACCGGCAAGACCGGCAAGTAAGATTGCGTCGTTGAAGGAGTAGTGTTGCGATGATCAACAAGGAATCACGTGAGAGTCAGCGTCGGCGGCGCCATATCCGGGTTCGCAAGCGCGTGCATGGCACGGGGGAGCGCCCCCGGCTGTCCGTCTTCCGCAGCCTGCGGCATGTCTACGCGCAGCTCATCGATGATGAGAGCGGCCGCACCATCGCCTCTGCCAGCTCGGCGGAGAAGGATGTGCGCGCGGAGCTCGAGTCGCTGCCCATGACCGATGTGGCGCGTCGTGTTGGAACGATGCTCGCTGAGCGGGCCAAGGGCAAGGGCGTCGAGGCGGTCGTGTTCGATCGCGGTGGCTACAAGTACCACGGTCGCGTGGCCGCGCTCGCCGACGGCGCGCGCGAGTCCGGGCTGCTGCTGTAGAGAGAAGGAGCACAGAGAAATGGCACGTTTGTCAGCGAGTGTGCTGGAGACCCTCCAGCAGGAGACCGTGGTCAAGGTGAACCGCGTATCGAAGGTCGTGAAGGGCGGCAAGCGCTTCTCGTTCTCGGCCCTCGTGGTCGTGGGCAATGGCCAGGGACTCGTGGGCGCCGGACTCGGCAAGGCCGGCGAGGTTCCGGACGCCATCCGCAAGGGCGTCGAGGAAGCCAAGAAGAACCTGGTCGAGGTGCCGCTCGAGGGAACCACCATTCCCCACGAGGTGAACCTTCGCCTGGGCGCCGCCCGCGTCATGCTGAAGCCGGCTGCGCCTGGCACCGGCGTCATCGCCGGCGGTGCGGTTCGCGCCGTGGTCGAGGCCGCGGGCATCAAGAACATCCTCACCAAGAGCCTCGGCTCAGACAACTCCATCAACATCGTGTACGCCACGGTCGCCGCGCTCAAGAGCCTCAAGCGCGCGGAGAACGTTGCGGCGCTTCGCGGCAAGCCCGTCGAAGACATTCGCCAGTAGCGCGTAGAAAGGTTCTGCCATGAATCTCAGCGATCTCAAATCTGCAAACGGCGCCCGCAAGGAGCGCAAGCGTGTCGGCCGAGGCCACGGCTGCCATGTCAAGACCGCAGGACGCGGCATGAATGGCCAGAACTCCCGCTCTGGCGGGGGCAAGGGCCCAGGTTTCGAAGGCGGCCAGACCCCCTGGTATCGTCGGCTTCCGAAGTACCGCGGCTTCAACAATCCGAACAAGACCGTGTTCCAGCTCATCACCCTCTCGATGCTCGACTCGTTCGAGGCGGGGGCGGTTGTGACGCCGGAGGTCGTGATCGAGCGGGGGCTCGTGCATCGCACCAATCGCCCCTTCAAGGTCGTTGCCAACGGTTCGCTGTCGAAGAACATCACCGTTCAGCTGCACGCCTTCACCCAGGCTGCCACGGCGGCCATCGAGGCTGCGGGCGGTAAGGTCGAGGTGCTCTGAAGATCATGGGTCTGACCTCCCTCGCCAGCGCCGCGCGTCTCAATGACCTGCGGGCCCGCCTCCTCTGGGTCGCGGGTTTCTTTGCGTTGTTCGTCCTCATGGTGCACATCCCCGTGCCGAACATCAACACGACCTCGTGGAAGCATCTGCTCGAGCAGCAGCAGGACCTCGCGTCCTTCCTCGGGATGATGACGGGCGGCGCACTGAACAAGTTCTCTATCGGGGCGATGGGAATCACACCCTACATCAATGCCTCCATCATCATGCAGCTGCTGACCCATGTCATCCCGAAGCTGCACGACCTGCAGAAGGAGGGCGGCGACATGGGCCGTCGTCAGGTAGCGCAATACGTTCGCTACCTGGCCATCGGCCTGGCCTTCCTGCAGGCCACGATGATGACGGTGGGTCTCGAGCGCTACTCCGAGGCGCATGCACTCGCGGGTGGGCCGATCATCCAGGCCGGCTGGTACTACCACTTCATCAACATCGTTGCGCTGGTGGCGGGTACGTGCTGCCTCATGTGGATGGGCGAGCAGATGACCGACAAGGGCATCGGCAACGGCGTCTCGCTCATCATCATGGCGGGCATCGTGCTGATGTACCCCACCTACGTCTCCAATGTCTTCAGCAAGGCGAGCCTTGCGGGTCCCGGCTACTGGATCGGCATCATCTTCTTCGTGGTGATCTCGCTGGCACTGGTGGCGGGCATCGTGGCCCTCACCCAGGGCATGCGCAAGATTCCCGTCCAGTACGCGAAGC
The DNA here is from genome assembly GCA_010028905.1 of Pseudomonadota bacterium. Classification (NCBI taxonomy): domain Bacteria; kingdom Pseudomonadati; phylum Pseudomonadota; species Pseudomonadota bacterium. The sequence continues at coordinate 19,899 of RGZZ01000018.1, forward strand.
GTCAGGTCGGTCGACGCGTCTACGGCGGTCAGACCAGCTATCTGCCCATCCGCGTGAACAACGCGGGGGTCATCTCCATCATCTTCGCCATCTCCATCATGTATCTGCCGTCCACGTTGGCTCGCAACCTCATGCAGAGCTTCGACCAGCAGAGCATCGTCTGGAGCATCTGCAACACCATCGTCTACGTCTTTCGTCAGGACTCCGTCTGGTTCAACCTGATGTATGTCGGCCTGGTGATCTTCTTCACGTACTTCTACGCGACGGTGACCTTCAACCCCACTGACGTGGCAGACAACATGAAGAAGCAGGGGGGGTTCATCCCGGGCATCCGACCGGGGCGACCCACGAGCGACTACCTCGATCGCATCCTCGATCGGCTCAACTTCATCTCGGGCGTCGCACTGGCAGCCATTGCCGTGCTTCCCGTGTATGTTGTGCTGGCGACAGGCGTGCAGTTCTACCTGGGCAGCACGAGCCTGCTGATCATCGTGGGTGTGGCGCTCGATACCATGCAGCAGATCGAGGCGCGCCTCGTGATGCGCAACTATCAGGGCTTCATGAAGCAGTGAGCGAGAGGCGGCCTCGATTCATGCGAGGCGTTGAGCGATGATCGAGTACAAGTCGGACAAGGAAGTCGCGTTGATCCGTGAGTCCGGACGCATCACAGCGCAGACCCTCGACCTTCTCGAGCGGTCGGTGCGTCCGGGCATCTCGACCCTCGAGCTCGATCGCATCGCGGAAGACTTCATTCGCTCGGCAGGTGCGGTTCCCGCATTCAAGGGCTACAAAGGGTTTCCCCGAACCGTGTGCATCTCGGTGAACAACGAGGTGGTGCACGGCATCCCTGGCAATCGCAAGCTGAAGGATGGCGACATCGTCGGTCTCGACATGGGCGTCATCTGGAAGGGCTGGTACTCCGACTCGGCACGGACCGTGGCCGTGGGGAGCATCAGTGAGGACGCGCGGCGTTTGCTCGATGTCACGCGCGACTCGCTCATGCGTGGCATCGAGAGGTGCACCGCGGGGAACCATCTCTCCGACATCGGGGCTGCAGTGCAGCAGCATGCGGAGGCGCACGGCTATTCTGTGGTTCGCGACCTGGTTGGGCATGGCATCGGCCGTGCGCTCCACGAGGAACCGCAGGTGCCGAACTACGGTCGACCCGGGCACGGCTTGAAGCTTCGCCCGGGTCTGGTCATCGCCATCGAGCCCATGGTGAACGTGGGAGATTTCAAGGTGGCGATCCTTCCAGACAAGTGGACCATCGTGACGGAAGACGGGAGCCTCTCGGCTCACTTCGAGCACACGGTGGCGATCACAGGAGACGGTCCGCGCATCCTGACCCTCTCTGAGGGTGACTGAGCCGTCCCAGCGTGGCCGGTGAAGAGGCTCTCCGACAGGTGGGCACGGTGGTCGAGACCCTGCCGAACGGGATGTACGCGCTGCAGATGGCAGACGGACGCCGCGTGGTGGCGCATGTCTCAGGGCGTCTGCGAATGGGGTTCTCCCGTCTCCTCGCAGGAGATCGGGTGCAGGTCGAGCTGACCCCCTACGATCTGGGACGCGGTCGCATCGTCGATCGCGATAAGTGAATACGGGTGAAAAAATTCGTCTGGGCTCTTGCTTATTTTTGCGACTTGTACTAGACTAGAGGCCGTTGTTGTACGCGTTGAGTCAGATCAGCGGCCATTCACGCTGAGCTAGAGCGGCGCCGAGCCGCCGCGGCAAGTGACGTGTACGCATGCGCCGAGTCGCGCAATGAGCATTGGTACCTCGAGATTGAAGGGAAGTCTGGCATGAAGGTCAAGCCGTCTGTCAAACCGCGTTGCGAGAAGTGCAAGATCATCCTGCGCAAGGGCAAGGTCCGGGTGATCTGCGAGAATCCCAATCACAAGCAGATTCAGGGTTAAAGGAGGAGCGGAAAGATGGCTCGTATCGCCGGCGTAGATCTGCCCCGCGAGAAGCGCGTCGAAATCGCGCTCACGTACATCTTTGGCATCGGGCGCAAGACGTCCAATGACATCCTGGAGAACACGAAGGTCAGTCCAGCAACGCGCGTGCGCGATCTGACTGAAGACGAAGTCGTTCGCCTTCGTGACGAGATCGAGAAGAATCACAAGGTGGAGGGTGACCTGCGTCGCGAGATCGCGCAGAACATCAAGCGCCTGGTGGAGATCAACTGCTACCGCGGCATTCGTCATCGCCGCGGCCTGCCGGTGCGCGGCCAGCGAACGCGCACCAACGCGCGCACCCGCAAGGGACCGAAGCGCACGGTGGGCGCGAAGCGGAAGAAGTAGGCGCGGCAATTCCCAGGGCAGGAGGCGCGGGTGCGCAGCCTGATTCGGCGGTGACGTTGAACCGCCTCTCCCCAACGATTCAAAGAGGAGTATCGAGATGGCTCGCAAGGTCGGCCGTGGTAAGAAGAAAGAGCTCAAGAACGTCCCGCGCGGCGTTGCCCACATCCAGTCGACGTTCAACAACACGTTGGTGACGATCAGCGATACCAATGGCAACACCCTCGCGTGGGGCAGCGCCGGCGGCATGGGCTTCAAGGGCTCGCGCAAGAGCACCCCGTTCGCGGCGCAGATCGCTGCTGAGGCAGTGGCACGCAAGGCCATGGAGCAGGGCATGCGCTCGGTCGAGGTCTACGTGAAGGGCCCGGGGGCAGGCCGTGAGGCTGCCATCCGCTCCCTGCAGGCAGCGGGTCTCGAGATCAACCTCATCAAGGACTGCACGCCGATTCCCCACAACGGCTGCCGCCCTCCGAAGCGCCGGCGGGTCTAGCACCTTCGTCCAGCGCGGTATCGCGGGCCTGGCGGCTGTCGCCAAAAGGCCGACGTTACTTCACCATCGCGCCGCAGGGCGCACGAGCATTCAATTCAGAACCGACCAATAACGAGGAGGAAAGGGCAAGTGGCCAGATACACAGGGCCCGTGTGCCGAATCTGCCGCCGCGAGGGCGAGAAGCTGTTTCTCAAGGGTGATCGATGCGTGGCCATCTCGGCCACGGGCAATCGGCCGAAGTGCGCAGTGGAGCGTCGCGGATATGCACCGGGCCAGCACGGCCAGGGGCGCAAGAAGGTTTCGCAGTACGGCATCCAGCTGCGTCAGAAGCAGCGTCTGCGCAAGATCTACGGCATCGGGGAGCGTCAGTTCCACAACTACTTCGTGAAGGCGGAGCGCCAGAAGGGCGTTCTGGGTGAGAACTTCCTTCGCATCCTCGAGCGTCGCCTTGACAACATCGTCTACCGTCTCGGCTTTGCGTCCTCGCGAACCCAGGCGCGTCAGATGGTGAGCCACGGCCACTTCCGCGTGAACGGCCGCCGCGTGAACATCCCGTCCTATCTCGTTCGCATCGGCGACGAGATCGAGATGAAGATGAAGGAGCGCGCGGAGGACAAGAACCAGGAGCGCTACAAGGCCTTCGTGGCGGGCGTTACCGGTCGTCTCGAATCCAAGGGCCGAAGCGTTCCGCAGTGGCTCGAGGTCGACGCCGCCGCGTTCCGCGGTCGCGTGGTCGCACTGCCTGCCCGTGAGGAGATCCAGATCCCGGTCAACGAGCAGCTGGTGGTCGAGTTCTACTCACGCTGATCCTGTTCGCAGTCACAGGCGCGACGGCGGCTCGTGCGTCGGCAGAAGACGCACGAGCGCCGCTCAGTACCGGTGTGTGGGCGAGCGTTCCCACACCAGGCCGAAGGAGAAATTCACGTTGCAACTGACAGATCTCATCGATCCCCGAATCGAATATCTCGGCGACAACAAGTTCGTCATCGAGCCTCTCGAGAGAGGCTTCGGAACCACGCTCGGCAACTCGCTTCGCCGCGTGCTGCTGTCGTCGCTTCCCGGCGCGGCCGTGACGCATGTGAAGATCGAGAACGTGTTGCACGAGTTCTCCACGCTTGCCCATGTGCTCGAAGACACCACCGAGATCGTTCTCAACATCAAGAAGCTTCGCTTCAAGCTGAACACCGACCGCCGCAAGGTTCTTCGCCTCGAGGCCCAGGGCGAGGGCAAGGTGACGGCTGCCGACATCCTTCCTGACTCAGAGGTTGAGGTCCTCAACCCTGAGCTGCACATCGCCGAGCTCACCGACCGCACTGCGCGCCTGGTGATGGACCTGTACATCGAGCGCGGCGTCGGCTACGTGCCGGCGGAGAAGCAGATGAGCCAGGAGCAGGTCATCGGTCTCATCCCCGTTGACTCCCTCTTCTCGCCCATCAACAAGGTGCACTACGTGGTGGAAGACACCCGCGTGCTGCAGAAGACCGACTATGACAAGCTCATCCTCGAGGTGAACACCGACGGTTCGATTCTCGCCTATGAGGCGGTGAGTACTGCGGCGCGCATCCTCCAGGAGCGCCTTGACCTGTTTGCCAACCTTCAGCGTCCCGAGGAGACCGAGGCGGCTCCCGAGGAGGCGCGCGAGGCGTCCATCCACGACATGCCCGTGGAGAACCTGGGCCTCTCTGTGCGCTCCCTGAACTGCCTCAAGCGCGCCGGTGTTCGCACCGTGGGCGATCTCGTTCAGTACAACGAAGACGACGTGATGAAGTTGAAGAACTTCGGCCAGAAGTCCCTCGATGAGATCAAGGACAAGCTCGTCGAGTACGGGCTCGGTCTGCGTCCGTCCAACTCGGAGGAATAGTCATGAGACATCGTGTTCAATCTCGCACCCTCGGCCGTCAGACCGGCCATCGGCTCAGCATGCTCCGCAACCTTGCGACGGCACTGCTCGAGCACAAGCGCATCCAGACCACTGAGATTCGCGCCAAGGAGCTTTCGCGCTACGTAGAGACCATCATCGAGCGTGCGAAGAAGGCCCAGCGGTTCGCCGGTGACAAGGAGCGAGCGGGTGAGGTGCTGGCGCACAAGCGTGCCATCTTTGCCGTCGTGCGCTCGCGCCGCGACCCGGAGAACCGCTTCGGCACCCGTAAGGGACACAGCCGTTCCGCTTCTCGTGATCGCAGCGTGACCAACCAGCTCTTCTCGCAGATTGCCACGCGCTATCTGCCGGAGCCGGGCAAGGAAGAGCGAAAGGGTGGCTACACCCGTATCACGCGCCTCGGAAATCGCAAGGGAGACGGCGCCCTCATGGTGCTCGTCGAGCTCGTCTGAGCCCAGAGGTTTCCCACGTCCTGGGGGAGAGAGCCTGGAGCGCAGCACCGGGCTCTCTTTTCATTCTCGCGCGCAGAGGATTGCCGTGACGGGAATCGAGCTGGTGGGTGTCTCGTGCACCATCGAGGGGACGCCGGGACGTGCGGTAGAGGCCCTCCGGGACGTCTCCTTGAAGATCGCCCCGGGTGAGTACGTGGCGCTCATGGGGGCCAATGGCAGCGGCAAGAGCACGCTCGCGCGCCACATGAATGGCCTGCTGCTTCCAACCCGAGGAAGTGTCACGGTAGACGGCCTCGACACGCGCCATGCGGACGCCCTCTACGAGGTGCGTCAACGCGTTGGACTGGTCTTCCAGAACCCTGACCATCAGATGGTGGCACCCGTCGTCGAGGAAGAGGTCGCCTTCGGTCCGGAGAACCTCGGACTTCCGCCCGAAGAGATCCGCGCGCGCATCGATGAAGCGCTCCACGCTGTCGAGATGACGTCATTTCGTCATCGTGAGATCGGTTGCCTGAGCGGGGGTCAGAAGCAGCGCATCGCCATCGCCTCTGTGCTGGCCATGCAGCCGCGCTATCTCATTCTCGACGAGCCCACCGCGATGCTCGATCCACGCGGTCGAGCCGACCTGCTGGGGGTGCTTCGTCGTCTTCACGACGAGGCTGGCATCGGTGTCGTGCTCGTGACCCACGATCTCGATGAGGCCGCTCAGGCTGGGCGGGTGGTGGTGCTTGTCTCAGGAAGGATTGCGTCAGACACGTCGTTCGCTGACCTTGCGGGGGATCCGGAGCGGGTGGCGCAGCTGGGGCTGCCCTTTCCTCGCATGGCGCAGGTTCTTGCCGCGTTCGAGCGCGCGGGATTTGCACTGCCACGCCCCCTGCCGATGGACGTCGAGCAGGCCGCGGACGCTGTGGCTGCGGCCGGCGGAGACGCGCACCGCTCGCCCGTGTCTGCGTCGATGCCCGCGCACGCATCCATCGCGTCTGACAGCGATCGCTCACTCGTCGTCGAGGTGCAGAACGTGTCGTACACCTACAACCGCGGCACGCCCTTCGAGTCTCCCGCGTTGCATCGCGTGTCGTTCACGCTTCGTGGAGGGGAGCGCGTGGCGGTGATCGGGGGCACGGGGTCTGGGAAATCGACCTTGATGCAGCACCTGAACGGCATTCTCCGCGCAGACAGCGGTCGGGTCGTGGTGCTCGGAAGAGATGTCTCCGAGCCGCGTGCCGAGCTGTGGGAGGTTCGGCGGCACATCGGACTCGTGTTTCAGTTCCCCGAGCATCAGCTGTTTGGAGAGACCGTCACGGCAGACGTGCAGTACGGTCCTTCCAACCTCGGATGTTCGCCCGAGGAGAGTGCGGTCCGCGCCGCACAGGCGCTCGAGCTCGTGGGGCTTTCCCCTGAAGCCTACGGGGCGCGAAGCCCGCTCGCGCTGAGTGGCGGAGAGATGCGAAGGGTCGCGCTGGCCGGTGTGCTGGCGATGGAGCCGGACGTACTCGTGCTCGATGAGCCTCTGGCAGGTCTCGATGTCGAGGGACAGGCCCGTCTCTTCAGTGTGCTCGAGATGCTTCGCTGTCGCGGCGTGGCGATTGTCGTCGTCACCCACGACATCGAGTCGATCGGCGCCATGGCCGACCGCATCGTGGTCCTGAGCGAAGGAGATGTGGTCTTCGACGGACCGCTCGAGCGGGCGTTCCAGCGAGGATCACCGGCGGTCGCGCTCGGCACCCCTACCTGTGCACGGCTAGCCGCGGCACTCGCAGCGCGCGGCCTGGCCGTTGATCCATCAGTGGTTCATCCGGAGCGCCTCGCGCAGGAAGTGTCAGACCTCTTGATGAAGCAACGCCAGCGATGAAGCGAACGCCCGCTCAGGTCTCGCCATGACCCTGACCACGCTCAGTGTGGGCACGCTCACGCACATCGGCCAGGTCAGGTCGCGCAACGAAGACTTCATGGGGCTTCGCGCCTCTACAGAGGAGAGCGCCCCCTCGCTTTTTGTGGTCGCCGATGGCATGGGTGGGCATTCGGCGGGCGACGTGGCGAGCAAGCTGGCTGTAGAGACCACGATCTCGCAGTTCTTCGACGCCACCGTACCCGAGGACGCCGAGCGACTGCGTCTTGCCGTTGTGTCAGCCAACCGTCGCATCTTCGACACCGCGCAGGCGAACGCCGAGTGCTTCCGGATGGGCACGACCCTGGTCAGTGCGGCGGTTCGTGGGGCACAGGCCGAGATCGCAAATGTGGGCGACAGCCGTCTCTACATGGTGCGCAGCGGGGTGATCCACCAGGTCACGCGCGATCACTCCTGGGTCGCGCTGCAGATCGAGCTGGGCGAGATCACCCCGGAAGAGGCACAGCACTCCATCAATCGGAGCGTTCTCCTGCGCTGCCTTGGCGAGAAGGCCAATGTGCTGGTCGATATGGTGCGTGTCTCCCTTCGAGTGGGCGACGTCATGATACTCTGCACCGACGGGCTTCACGGCCTCGTGACCCCGGATGAGATCCGCGATGCGGTGCTCTCTGCAGATCCCCAGCCCGCGTGCGATGCGCTTGTGGCGCTTGCAAATTCACGCGGGGGCAATGACAACATCACGGTTCAGATCATTCGCGTCGATGCGTGTCCGGCGCCGCCAGAGAATGCAGGAGACGACCTGGTGGTCGAGCGCCTGACCCATTCCGATCTGCTCGACGACTCAGACGCAGACGAGATCCCGGTTCCGGCCGTTCCGCCATCGC
>RGZZ01000019.1 GCA_010028905.1 Pseudomonadota bacterium
GTCCGCGCAGCTCAGCATAGTTGTCCCCCACAGTGTCGTGGTGGACATCGGCTTGTCCCCCACGGTGTCGTGGTGGACATACACGCCATCCGCAAATGTGCCTACAGACAATCCGAACGCGTTCAATGGCGCACGTGAGAGCGCCGCAGTCTGCTGCAGCAAGAGCCTCTGGGGCTGCGCCGTCAGCAGCGAAGCCAATGCGCCCACGGGCCGGGTATCTTCCCGAGTCTTCACCTGCCTGACAAGTACCAGGTTCTTGCCAGAAGCCCCAGCCAACGATTGTCATCTTCACCCGCATCCGCGCCTCGTCTTGACAGCGCCGATCGAGATGCCTATAATCGAGGTCGTGCTCTTGCCCCCGTGCAAGGGTGCTCGGTGAAGCGGGCAGCTGGCCGAGTGGTTAAAGGCAACAGACTGTAAATCTGTCGCGCTACGCGCTACGGAGGTTCGAATCCTTCGCTGCCCACCAGAAGACCCAACGATCGAAGCGGCTCTCGGGCCGCTTCTGTCTTTTCTCCCCAGCCGTTCCAGAGGCCAGCCTGTCACGTCGGCGGGCCTGTGCGCGATGCGTTTCGCAATCTCTCTGTGACGGGCTCTGGAAGCCCGTCTGGCGTGTATTGCGACCCCTATTGACAAAGGCTGGGGGGTGTATTATGATGACGTGGCGCCGTCAAGGCTCTTTTTTATGTCGGCCAAAAATGGCGCAGTTGTGCGGTTTGCGTGCGGGAGTAGCTCAGTTGGTAGAGCGCTAGCCTTCCAAGCTGGATGTCGCGAGTTCGAGCCTCGTCTCCCGCTCCAAGCTCTGGTCGGCGGCCTCTGGGCTTCGAGCCTCACAGGCAGCGGCCGAATCTGCTGGGGTAGCTCAGTTGGTAGAGCACGTCCTTGGTAAGGACGAGGTCGACGGTTCAATCCCGTTCCCCAGCTCCACACGCTTTCGGCGGCTCTGCCCAAGAGAGCAGAACGATTGCGGGCTCGCCATTCGGCGAGCCCGCAGTCGACAGCGCGTGCGCCCGTAGCTCAACGGATAGAGCGGGGGACTCCTAAGCCTCAGGTTGGAGGTTCGATTCCTCTCGGGCGCGCCAACCCATTTCCCCACTCCGACCACGGAACGAACAAGCGAGGATCCAGAGATGGCCAAGAAAGAAGCCCGAGTCATCATCACGATGGCGTGTCAGAAGTGCAAGCGCCGCAACTATGCGACGATGAAGAACAAGATGCACAACCCCGACCGTCTCGAGCTCAAGAAGTACTGCCGTTTCTGCCGCAACCACACGGAGCACAAGGAGGCTCGCTGAGGCTTGGCCTCTCTTCCCGCGCTGCGCGCGGGAGCGCGAGCGACAGTGGCAGTGTGATGCAGCAAGGAAGGTCTGACATGGCAGAGCAGGAGAAACCGCAGGGCCCGAAGCGCCGCTCGTCTCACAAGGCGCGGCGTCTGGCGGCATCGGGTGCGGTGGTGACGAACAATGAGGGGGCGCCCAAGCGTCCCGCTCGCACGCAGGCGAAAGGTGCCGCGCCCGCTGAGCGCGCCGGAGGCAGCAAGCCTGCTCCCGTGCCGGTGAGTGGCGCCGAAGAGAAGGCGCGCGGATGGGTGGCAGCCCTCACGCGCTACCTCACCTCGGTGAAGGCCGAGTTCATACGTGTGACCTGGCCTACCGGTCAGGAGCTCAAGCTGGCGACCACAGTGGTTGTGGCCACGCTGACTGTGCTCACGCTCTACCTCTATTTCGTGAACACGTTCTTCACGAAGGTCTTCGAGAGGCTCGGAGGCTAGAGAGCCCTGCCTGCGACCCAGGCGGCGCGGTGCCGCCGCACTCTACAGGGGGTCTGGGAGATGATCTCTCCCGTTACGCTTATGTCTGAAATCGAAACCAACGAAGTCGTCGAGCAGCCAGAAGAGGTTGGGCAGGTCGTGACCGCCGAGGCTGTCGAGGGCGCTGAGCCGGTCGAAGAGGCGATTGATCCGAACCGCAAGTGGTACGTGATCCATACGTACAGCGGTTACGAAGACAAGGTCGCCAAGAACCTCGAGCGCCGCATCGAGTCGATGGGCATGAAGAACTTCATCTTCAACGTCAAGGTTCCCAAAGAGAAAGAGACCGAGTTCCGCGACGGCAAGAAGAAGACGGTCGAGAAGAAGATCTACCCCGGATACGTACTGGTCGAGATGGTGATGACCGAAGACTCGTGGTACGTTGTGCGCAACACGTCTGGGGTGACTGGGTTCGTCGGCCCGTCGGGCGCCAAGCCCCTGCCCCTGCCGGACGAAGAGGTCGAGAAGATCCGTCTGCTCATGGGAGAGGTCGAGGCCCCCAAGGTCAAGATCGATCTCAATATCGGCCAGGGCGTTCGTGTCACGCACGGGCCCTTCCAAGACTTCCACGGCATCGTCGAAGAGGTCAGCCCGGAGCGCGCGAAGGTCAAGGTGCTCATCACCATCTTCGGTCGCGAGACGCCGGTCGAGCTCGACTTCGGACAGGTCGAGAAGCTCTGAGGTCGCAGATCAACTGCCGCGTGCCTGTCAGGGATTGCTGACGGGGCCGCATCCGATTCCGAGATTCTAGAAGAGGTGTCAACATGGCGAAGAAAGTCAAGGCAGTCGTAAAGCTCCAGTGCCCGGCCGGCAAGGCCAACCCCGCGCCACCGGTGGGTCCCGCCCTCGGTCAGCACGGCGTGAACATCATGGAGTTCGTGAAGCAGTACAACGAGCGCACGGCCAAGCAGATGGGGCAGATCATCCCGGTTGAGATCACCATCTACGAAGACCGCACGTTCACATTCGTCACCAAGACGCCGCCGGCGTCTGAGCTGCTGAAGAAGGCGGCGGGCGTGCCGAAGGGCTCTGGCGTCCCCCACAAGACCAAGGTCGGCTCGGTTACCCGCGCCCAGGTCGAGGAGATTGCCAAGACCAAGATGCCCGACCTCAATGCCACGACCCTCGAAGCGGCGATCCGCACCATCGAGGGCACGGCCCGCAACATGGGCCTCACCGTCGAGGGCTGAGCCCGCGAACTGAACAAGGCTTGACGCCCTTCGCTGGCGTCGATACGTGGGAGGAGGCCTGGCCTCCGCTCGCACCACAAGGAGGAAACCCCCAATGGCACATGGCAAGAAGTATCGCGAGAGCCTGGCGCTCTTCGATCGGAACACCCTGTACGGTCCCAACGAGGCCCTCGACATCGTGAAGAAGGCCGCCAAGGCCAAGTTCGACGAGACGGTCGAGATGCACATCTACCTCGGCATCGACCCTCGCAAGAGCGACCAGACGGTGCGTGGCACCGTGGTCCTTCCCAACGGCACGGGCAAGACCCCCAAGGTCATCGTCTTCGCGAAGGGCGACAAGGCGAAAGACGCCGAGGCGGCTGGCGCCGACAAGGTGGGCGCGGAAGACCTCATCGCTGAGGTGAAGGCCGGCTTCGCCGACTTCGAGGTCGCGGTCGCCACGCCCGACATGATGGGCGCCATCGGTAAGGAGCTGGGCCGCGTGCTCGGTCCCAAGATGCCCAACCCGAAGGTCGGAACCGTCACCGTCGACGTGAAGAAGGCTGTCGAAGAGCTCAAGTCGGGTAAGGTGCAGTACCGCGCCGACAAGCTTGGATGCATCCACAGCGCGTTCGGCAAGGTTTCATTCGACACCGAGAAGCTCGCCCAGAACTTCTCCACCTTGCTCGACGCCATCATCCGCGCGAAGCCGGCCACGTCGAAGGGCACCTACCTGCGCAGCATCACGCTGACCTCGACCATGGGCCCGGGTGTGCGCGTCGACACCGGCAAGGCGTCGGCAACCACCTCCGCGGGCAGCAAGAAGTAGCCAGATCCGCGCAGCAGCGCACGATGGCGCGCCTTGACAAGGGGAACGCCATCGGGTAGACTATGGCTTGTCGTGCGCGGACCCCGCCACGACGAAGCCCACCCTGGGGATGTAGCTCAGCTGGGAGAGCGCCTGCATGGCATGCAGGAGGTCAGGGGTTCGAGCCCCCTCATCTCCACCAACGTGAAGAAGCGGCAGTCTCGTCACCGAGACTGCCGTTTTCTCTTTCTCGGGCCCGCATCACGAGGCGTCACCTCGCGCAGGGGACCGCTCACGGCTCGCGAAGCCGAGGGCATGCATGATCAATCGTCTCCTCCATCTGCGCCCTACATCAAGCTCGACCAGTTCCTGAAGTGGCAGGGCGTTGCAGAGTCGGGTGGCGCGGCAAAGGCCCTCATCTCGGAGGGTGCCGTGCAGGTGAACGGCGAGAGCGAGACGCGACGCGGTCGCAAGCTGCGCGACGGCGATCACGTCACCGTGGGCGATGTCGCCCTGGTGGTGCAGCTGAGCGCACCGGAGCCCGCGAACTGATCGGCCTGTTTTTGCAGGCCTTTCCATCCATGGGTCGTGCGCTCTTTGACGCAGCGCTGCACGCCCCGTGTCAGGCGCCTGGGACGGCGACGCCGCCCTCGCCCATCCACGCTCAGTGGCGCGGCTTGCCGGTCGTCGCTGCCTTCTCGCTCTGCAGGGCCTGTATGAGCACCTCCCTGCACTCCTCGGCGCACCTGCGGTTCGACTCGATGAACCGTTCCACGAATGCCCGTTGCTGTGCGTCTCCCTTCAAGTCGTCGAGATAGCGCTGGCTGGTCTCTACCGCCTGCAGGCTGTGGTAGAGGATGCTCACCAGGTCATAGGTGGCGTTTGAAACGCCGGTGCTCTGGGTCTTGACGGCCATGGCATTGTCCCTCCATTCACGATGTGCCGGGCGCGCCTCTGGCGCCTGGCGCATGCTCGGCATACCCAGGGCCTGGGCAGCGCCAATCACAAGCCTCTGGAAACCCTGTGGTAGAGCCTGTTTCCCGGCAAAGGAGAAACGCCGGAGTCGTTGAAGTCTCGCGAGCCTCGAGGCTCATCGCCCAGGCACACCCGACGCAGCGCGCTTGCACCTTCGTCAGCGCCACTGCGCGTCTCGTGAGGCACCATGAACAAGATCGGTCACATGCATGATGCGATTGCGCGCGTGCGAGACGGCGCCACCATCATGATGGGTGGGTTCGGCCTGTGCGGAATCCCCGAGAACGCAGTGCGCGCGCTTCTTGACGCCGGCGTGCGCAATCTCACTATCATCAGCAACAACGCTGGGGTCGAAGACGCCGGTATCGGGCTGCTCATCAAGAACGGGCAGGTTCGCAAGATGATCTCGACCTACATTGGTGAGAACGTCGATCTCGAGCAGAAGGTCATCAACAAGCAGATCGAGGTCGAGCTCAATCCCCAAGGCACGTTTGCCGAGCGCATTCGCGCGGGTGGGGCCGGCATCGGAGGCTTCTTCACCCCCACCGGTGTGGGAACCGTCATCGCAGAGGGCAAGGAGGTGCGCGTCATCGGGGGCCGCGAGTATGTGCTCGAGATGCCGCTGCGCGCCGACGTGGCGTTTGTGAAGGCCTGGAAGGGTGACGCGATGGGCAACCTGGTCTATCGCAAGACGGCACGCAACTTCAACCCGCTCATGGCGACCGCCGCCGACTGCACGGTGGCTGAGGTCGAAGAGGTAGTGCCGGTCGGCTCGCTCGACGGCGATCACATCGCCACCCCTGGTATCTTTGTCGACATCGTGGTCAAGGGAGACCGCTATGAAAAGCGCATCGAGAAAAGAGTATATCGCCAGACGAGTGGCGCAGGAGCTTAGAGACGGCTTCTACGTCAACCTCGGCATCGGCATCCCCACGCAGGTGGCCAACTTCATTCCCGAGGGAATGGATGTGGTTCTCCACTCCGAGAACGGCCTTCTGGGCATCGGCCCATACCCTGAGCAGGGCGATGAAGACGCCGATCTCATCAACGCGGGCAAGGAGACGGTCACCGAGATGGCGGGGGCGTCGTTCTTCAGCTCGGCAGACTCGTTCGCCATGGTGCGCGGCGGGCACATCGATCTCGCCGTCATCGGGGGCATGGAGGTCGACGCCGAGGGGAACCTGGCCAACTGGATGATCCCCGGGAAGATGGTCAAGGGCATGGGCGGGGCGATGGATATCGTCAATGGCGCCAAGAAGGTCATCATCGCCATGCAGCACACGTCGAAAGACGGCGAGCCCAAGATTCTCGAGCGGTGCACGTTGCCGCTGACGGCGCGCAAGGTCGTCAACATGATTGTCACTGACATGGGCGTCATCGACGTTACGCCCGCGGGTCTCGTGCTTCGCGAGACGGCGCCCGGCGTCACCGTGGAAGAGGTGGTGAAGGCCACCGGTGCGCCCCTCACCCTGGCCCCCGCGCTTGAAGCCGCCGCGGGGAAGAGCGCGTAAAGGAGAACCCCATGGAACGCACCGCAACCCCCGTCGCCGAGCCAACCGCTTCCTCGAATCGCAATGGCGTCAGCCAGAATCGTGAGCTGCTGCTGGGCGCAGAGCATCTGGCTTTTCGCAACGAGCTCAAGGCCTACATCTCCCGAGAGGTGACGCCGGTCGCCGAGAAGATGGAGCGAGACGAGGCCTTCCCGCACGATATCTTGAAGCGCATGGGCGCGCTGGGCTATCTGGGCATTCCTTATCCTGTTGAATATGGCGGGCGAGGTGGCGACTATCTGAGCTACGCCATCGCGGTCGAGGAGCTGTCTCGCGTCTGGGGCTCACTGGGCATCATCGTGGCGGCGCACACCACCCTTGGCACGGGCCCTCTCTACAACTACGGCCCCGAGACCCTCAAGCGCGCATGGGTGCCGCGTCTCGCCAAGGGAGAGATCATCGGCGCCTATGGCCTCACCGAGCCCCAGGCCGGCTCTGACTCCGGCGCCACGGCCACCACGGCCGTGCATGAGGGTGATGTCTTTGTGGTGAACGGAACCAAAGCGTGGTGCACGAACGTCACGCACGCGGCCTGCGTCACCATCACCTCGGTGACGGGGCGTGACGAGGCCAGCGGGAAGAACCGCATCACGGCGCTCTTCGTTCCCCGCGATCTGCCGGGCATCACGGTCACCAAGCACGAAGACAAGCTGGGGCTTCGCGCCTCCGACACCTCGGTCATCGTGTTCGACAACGTGAGGGTGCCCGCGTCCAACGTGCTGGGAACCGAGGGACAGGGCTTCAAGATCTTCATGCAGACCCTCGACAACGGCCGCATCAGCATCGCGGCCATGTCCCTGGGGCTCGGGCAGGCCGCCCTCGATGAGATGCTCCGCTTCGCCCACGGCGAGCTCGGTCTCTTCAAGAGCCTGTTCGATGAGCAGGCGACGCTCGCCGCCATCGCCGACACGGCCACCGATGTTGCCGCTGCGCGACAGATGGTGTACACGGCGGCGCGTCTCAAGGATCTCGGCCTGCCGCACACGCAGGAGGCCGCGATGGCCAAGTTCTTTGCCTCCGAGGTGGCCATGCGCGCCACCGACCGCGCCCTCGATGTGCTCGGGCGGGGCGGCCTCATCTCTCACGATTGCCTGGCGTCGCGCGCCTTCCGCGACATCAAGCTGTGCACCATCGGTGAAGGCACGTCAGAGGTTCAGCGCCTGGTCATCTCGCGAGAGCTGCTGCGTGCCTACGCAGCGTCGCAAGCCGACCACGGCTAGCAATCGCATGGCGCTGGCCTCGCGGCCGAGCGTTCACAGTTCCCGACAATCTCAGTGACAAACCAGAATGGAGAATCCCCGCGATGATGGAAACGATGGCCCCCACGACCGGTCCGAGCTTCGACCTCTCAGAAGAGCACAAGATGCTGGCCGACATGGTTCGCGATTTCGCGACCAACCAGCTTGCGCCACGCGCAGCCCACTATGATCGCACCTGTGAGTTCCCGTGGGACAACGTCAAGGCCATGGCTGAGCTGGGCCTTCTCGGAGTGAACGTTCCCGACGCCTATGGCGGCGCAGGCATGGACAATATCGCCTACACCATCGCCATCGAGGAGATCTCGCGCGCCTGCGCCTCCACGGGCGTGGTGGCCGCGGTGCAGAACGGGCTGGTGAACTCGCCTCTCGTGCGCTTTGGCACCGAGGAGCAGAAGAAGAAGTTCCTGCCTCGTCTCGTCAGCGGTGAGGTGGTGGGGGCGTACTCGCTCACCGAGCCCGGCAGCGGCTCTGACGCCGTGGCCATGTCCACGCGCGCGCGCAAGGAAGGCGACAAGTACATCCTCAATGGCACCAAGTGCTGGGTGACCAACGCCACCGGCGCCTCGCTCTTCATCGTCTACGCCACCCTCGATCCGGCGCTGAAGTCGAAAGGCGTGTGCGCGTTCATCATCGAGAAGAGCTTCCCCGGCTTCACCGTGGGCAAGCACGAAGAGGTCATGGGCGTGCGCGCCAGCGGCACGTGCGAGCTGATGCTCGACAACTGTGAGGTCCCCGCCGAGAACCTCCTCGGTGGAGAGGGTGACGGCTTCAAGATCGCCCTGGCGACCCTCGACGGTGGCCGCCTCGGCATCGCTGCCCAGGCCGTGGGCATCGCCCAGGCCGCCTACGACTACGCCCTCAAGTACACCCAGGAGCGCCAGCAGTTCGGCAAGCCCATCTCGTCGTTCCAGCTGATCCAGAACAAGCTGGTCGAGATGGCGGTGAACATCGAGGCTTCGCGCCTTCTGCTGCACAAGGCGGCGTGGCTGCGCGATCAGGGCAGGCCGTTCTCGAAGGAGGCCTCGATGGCCAAGCTGTTCGCGTCCGAGACGGCCATGAAGGCTGGCATCGAGGCCGTGCAGTGCCTCGGCGGTTATGGCTACTCGAAGGAGTATCCGGTCGAGCGCTACTTCCGCGACGCCAAGATCACCCAGATCTACGAGGGCACCAGCGAGGTGCAGAAGATCGTCATCGCCCGTCACCTGCTCGGGCAGGGCTAGCTTCGTCCCTCCGCCGTGCTGTGCCGGCGCTTTCGCCGGCCCGCGGTCATCGTCAACAAAGAGGAGTGTTCGCATGAACATCGTGGTCTGCATCAAGCAGGCGCCCGACACCGAGGCGCCCATCAAGGTGAAGGACGGCGCGCCCGGCATCGTGCGCGACGGGGTGAAGCTCGAGATCTCGCCCTATGACGAGTTTGCGCTCGAGACGGCGCTGCGCCTGAAGGAGCAGCATGGGGGAACAGTCACCGCACTGTCCCTCGGTCCGGATCGTGTCAAGGAATCCCTGCGCAAGGCGCTCTCGGTGGGCGCCGACAAGGCGGTTCTCGTGAGTGACGCTGCCCTGGCGGGCGCCGATGGTCACGGGGTGGCCCTGGCGCTGTCGAAAGCCATCGGACGGCTGGGCTGCGACCTGGTGATCGTCGGCAAGAAGGCGGTCGGGGTCGACCGCGGGCAGGTGGGGCCGCAGCTGGCGCAGATGCTCGGGCTTCCCTTCGTGTCGCAGGCAGCCGTGGTGGAGAGCGCCGATGCCAGAACCTTGCGCGTCGAGCGCGAGATCGAGGGCGGGCGTGAGGTGCTCGAGCTCGATCTGCCGGGTGTGGTGTCTGTTGACAAGACGGCGCATGAGCTGCGTCACGCTGGTCTCAAGGGCATCATGGCGGCCAAGACCAAGCCCATCGAGGTGCTCGCCCTGGCTGCGCTCGAGCTCTCTGCTGACGATGTGAAGCCTCGCATCGCTGTGCGCGCCACGCAGCCTCCCGCCCCTCGTCAGGCGGGTCGCATCATCGCCGGTGACGCCGCCACGGCGGCCAAGGAGCTCGTACGCCTGCTCCACGACGAAGCCAAGGTAGTCTAGGAGGCCAACAAGATGTCGAATGTGATTCTCACGGTAGCCCTTGCGCGCGAAGGCAGTGTGGGCAAGCCCACGCTCGAGACCCTCGGAGAGGCCCGTCGTCTCGCCGACGCCACCGGGGGGCGCGTCGTTGCTGCAGCCATCGGAGGGGGCGCCGCGTCGGCGGTCGAGACCCTCGGGCGTCACGGCGCCGACGAGGTGCTCGTCTTTGAACCTGCCGGCGTTGGCCCCTACAACCTGGAAGCGTTCAGCGCCTGTGTGGTGAAGGCGGTGGCTGAGGTGGCTCCCGCCTACGTTCTCGCGCCTGCCACGTGCCACGGCAAGGAGGTGGCCGCGCACGCCGCCGCCGCGCTGCACGCAGGTCTCGCCAGCGATGTGGTCGAGCTCTGCGTGTCTGACGGAGCGCTGACTGCGGTGCGCCCAACCTACTCCGGAAAGGTGCGCGCCACGGTGGCCGCGTGTGGCGGGGCGTCTGTTCCCGCGTTCGCCACCCTGCGTCCCAACGTGTTTTCGCTGGCGGGTCCGGTCGACGGTCGAACCGCAGCGTCGCGTGCGGTAGACGTGGAGGTGCCGGCGGGTGCGGGTCGCGTGCGACTCGTGGAGACGAAGCGCACCCAGACCGGTGCCGTTGACCTGGGCGAGGCTCGGGTCATCGTCTCCGGAGGGCGCGGCATGAAGGGGCCGGAGAACTTCCACCTGCTCGAATCGCTTGCGGGCGTGCTCGGCGGCGCGGTGGGTGCCACGCGCATGGTGGTTGACCTCGGCTGGGTCGGTCACGACATGCAGGTCGGCCAGACGGGCAAGATCGTCAACCCTGAGCTCTACATCGCCGTGGGCATCTCGGGTGCGATTCAGCACCTCGTGGGCATGCAGACGTCGCGCACCATCGTGGCCATCAACAGCAATGCGGAGGCGCCCATCTTCAAGGTGGCCGACTACGGCATCGTGGGTGACGCATTCGAGGTGCTGCCGGCTCTCACCGAGGAGCTTCGCCAGGTGCTGGCACCGGTGGGCGTGTAGCGCCCGCGCTCGATCGGCGCCGCTCTGATCTGGAGACGTTTCCGAATTGGAGATCGTGCTCATTGGCTTGAGTCACAAGACGGCTCCCGTGGAGACACGGGAGCGTCTTGCCGTTCTTGACGAGCAGATCCCGGGGCTGTTCGAGGCGTTGCTGAAGACCCGCTCGGTGATCGAGTGCGCCGTCGTGTCGACCTGCAACCGCACCGAGCTGTATGCCGTCGGCGAGACACCGGGTCGAGCTGCAGATGCGGTGATTGCGCATCTCTCGGCGCGAGACGGTCAGCCGGCAGAGGTCATCCTGCCGCATCTCTACCAGAGCTTCAACCGCGACGCGGTGCGGCATCTGTTCTCGGTGAGCGCGGGTCTCGATTCCATGATCCTCGGGGAGGGGCAGATCCTGGCACAGGTGCGCAAAGCCCACCAGATCTCGGTTGATCACGGGGGCGCCGGCACGGCCATGGGCAAGCTCTTCGAGCGTGCCGTTCGTGTGGGCAAGCGCGTGCGCACCGAGACGCGCATCAGTCAAGGGGCCACCTCGGTGAGCTTCGCGGCGGTCGAGCTCGCGCGTCGCATTCACGGTGACCTGAAGCGCAAGCGGGTTCTCGTTGTGGGAACGGGCGAGATGGGCGTGCTCACGCTGAAGCTCCTCATCAGCGCGGGTGCGGAGAAGATCACGGTGCTGTCGCGCCACGAGGAGAACGCGCGTCGGCTTCTCGATGAGACGCCTGGGGTCGTCGATGGCGTAAGCGGTTCCCTCGCCGCGCTCGAAGAAGCGCTCAACGAGGCTGACGTCGTCATCTCCGCCACGGCCTCGCCAGTGCCCGTCATCACGGCCTCCCAGATGAAGTCTGTGCAACGGCGGCGAAAGTATCGCTCGCTCTTCATCGTCGATATTGCGGTGCCGCGAGACGTGGAGCCGGCGGTGAATGACATCGATGGGGTGTTTCTCTACAATGTCGACGATCTCTCGAGTGTGGTCAATGACAGCCTCGCAGAGCGCGGTCGAGAGGTTGATCGCGTCAGGGCCATCATCGATGAAGAGGTTGAATCGTTCCTTCACTACTGCGCCAGCCTCGAGACCGTCCCGGTCATCAAGCAGGTGCGGGCGGCGTTCGAGGCAAGTCGACAGCGTGAGGTCGAGGCGCTCCTCGCGCGAGAGCGCTTCACCGATGCGGAGCGTGACCGCTTCGAGTCGTTCAGTCGCTCCTTGATCGCCCGCCTGCTGCACGAGCCCACGGTGCGCCTGAAGGACCTCGCGGGCAGTCGCAACGTGCATGAGGGCATGCTTCTCCTGCTCGAGATCTTTGGTGCGCCGGCCGCTCCGCGCGAGTCCAGCGAACAGACCCAGCCCGCCGATTTCCTCCGACCCGCGTCGGATGATCATGTCGACATACAGGAGGAGACAGCGCCATGAGCACGCTGCTGTTGAGTGTTGCCGCAGCGCTCTATCTTGCGGCCACCATACGGTTTCAGCGTTCGCTGTATGCCGACGAAGGAGATGGGGCTGGCGGCGCTCTGCACGGCCGCGGATTTGTCGCCGCCGCGTTCATCGCCCAGCTGGCGTCGCTCCTGGCCGCGGGTCACGAGATGGGGGCGTGCCCGCTCACGCTCGCCCAGAGCCTGAATGTGATCTGCTGGACGATGGTGGGTCTCTATCTCGTGGTGGGCATTCTGTGGCGCAAGATGGATGTGGTGGGGGCGTTCACGGCCCCCGCAGCCACGCTGATGATGCTGGCTTCGCTGGCCACCGAGCACCTGCGCGGCCCGGTGAGCAATCCCCATGACCCTCTTCTCACGTTCCACGTGGCCTGCATCGTGCTCGGATACGCGGCGTTCACCCTCGCAACGCTCGTGGCCGCGCTCTTCTTCATTCAATCGTTCTTGCTGAAGCGCAAGCAGGTGAGCGGCGTACTCATGAAGATGCCGTCTCTCGAGAACCTCGATCAGGCCACCTATCGGCTCATCGGACTGGGATTCGTTCCCATGCTGATCGGGATTGCCCTCGGGTTTGCGCGGGTTGACGGACAGGGGCCACGCGCCTGGTCTCTTGACGTGTGGCTAGGGCTCGCCACCGTGCTCATCTATGCTGTCTACATCGGCGCGCGCCTCTTCGGCGGATGGCAGGGGCGCAGGGTGAATCAGCTCCTGCTGCTGGGGTTTGTCTTCCTCGTGGCGACCTACGTCGGCGTCGGACTCCCGTCGAGCGTGCATCTGCGGCCATGACTGCTGCTGACGTCATTCGCCTCGGCACGCGCGGAAGCCAGCTGGCCCTGACCCAGTCCCGTCAGGTGGCCGCGGCATTCGAAGCCCTGCATCCAGGGGTTCGCGTCGAGCTCGAGATCATCCGCACAAAAGGCGATCGCATCACCGACGTGCCGCTCTCTCGCATCGGCGACAAGGGGCTCTTCACAAAAGAGCTCGAGGTCGCTCTGCTCGAAGGTCGCATCGACTTTGCGGTGCACAGCATGAAAGACATGCCCACCACCCTTCCCGAGGGGCTGATCATTGGTGCGGTGCCCTTGCGAAAGCCGCCGTTCGATGGGCTCATCACGCGCACGCCGGGCGGCTTCGAGACCTTGCCGACGGGAGCGCGGGTGGCCACGGGCAGCCTGAGGCGTCGCGCTCAGCTGCGACACGCGAGGCCGGACCTCGTGCTCGAGGAGATGCGGGGCAATGTGCCCACGCGAATCGGAAAGCTCGTGGAGCACGGGCTCGATGGCATCATTCTCGCGCTTGCCGGTCTCTCGCGGCTCGGCGTCCCCGAGCCGGGCACCGATGAATCTGTGGAGTTCGTGGTCCCAGATGCCTGGGATGAGGGGCTTGCCGGCGCCCGGGTCTTTGTTTCCGCCGTGCCGGCGCAGGTGTGCATTCCCGCCGTCGGGCAAGGCGCACTGTGTCTCGAGGCGCGTGAAGGTGACAAGCGGGTTCTGGCGCTGCTCGGCGCGCTCGATGATCGGCCGAGCCACGCCGAGGTGCGGTGTGAGCGGGCCATCATGCGGGCGTTGGAGGGCGGATGCCAGGTTCCCATCGCGGCATGGGCGACGCACGATGCAGGGCGCTTGAAGGTGCGCGCCATGGTGGCTTCGCTCGACGGGGGGCGTCGCCTCGAGGCGACGGCAGAGGGCATGCCCGATGAGGCCGAGCATCTCGGGCGAACCGTGGCAGACGCTCTGCGTCGTCAGGGAGCGGGTGACATTCTCGACGAGATCCGCGTCACGGGTGGGGCAGATCCGCTTGTGGGCGGCGAGGGGGCCCGGGGTGGCGGCTGACTCCGGACGCCTTGATGGCGCGGGCGTGATCATCACCCGCGCCGCCGCTCAGGCGGTGGAGCTGGCTACGGCCATCGAGGCCGCGGGCGGATGCCCCATCGTGATCCCGGTGCTGACCATTGCGCCACCCGCCGACGAAGCGCCGTTGCGCGCGGCAGTGCAGAACCTCGAGCGCTATGACTGGGTCGTTCTCACCAGCGTGAATGCTGCGGAGGCATTCGTGGCGCGTCTTGCCCCAGGGCAGCGCCCCCGCGCCGTGGCGTGTGTGGGGGAGAGCACGGCGCGGGCGTGTCGTGAGCGGGGAATGGCGGTCGATCTGGTTCCCGTTGACTTCCACGCGGAAGCCTTGCTCGATGCACTGACCGAGCGCCTCGCAGACGCGCTATCGACGCAGCGCTTCTTGATGCCGCGCGCGGAGGAGGGCCGTGAGACGCTGCCAGAGGGATTGCGTGATCGCGGCGCTGAGGTCGATGTGGTCGCCGCGTATCGCACCCTTCCCGATCCGGGCGCTTGCGAACCATTGCGTCGCGTTCTCGAGGCAGGCCAGGCTCGCGTGCTCACGTTTGCCTCTCCATCGGCGGTGACGTTCTTCCTGCGTCTCCTTCAGGAGGGGGCGGCCGTGCGTCATCAGGCGCTGCGGCTGCCTGTCGTCTGCATCGGTTCGGTGACCGCTTCGCGGGCCTGTGCGGAGGGGTTCATGACGGTGACCGTCGCCGCTTCTTCCCAGGTCTCGGCTCTGGTGGAGGCGGTTGTCGTGGCCATCTGCCGCCCGGACAGATCTACTACCGCAGGGGGAGTTACAGACTAGTTCGAATGGGTTATACTGATTAAAGTAAGTGCAGTAACTTCTGTTGCTCACTGAACCGTAATGGCGCCTGCGGCCTGATGCCCCCATACCCCCCCACGGCTGCAGGTGCCTTTCTATTTCCGTGGATTCTCTGCGGCGCCACCCCACAGGGGGCCCCCCGATGCGCCGCGAAGCCCTCCAAATGACCTCCCCCCTCTTCCCGACTGTACGCATGCGGCGGCTCCGGTTGACCGAGGCCACGCGTCGACTAGTTCGCGAGACGCGCCTGCACCGACACGACCTGGTGCTCCCCTTGTTCGTCTGTGAAGGAGAGGGGGTACGGCGCGAGATCAGCTCGATGCCTGGGGTCTTCCAGACCAGTGTCGACGAGCTGGTGGCCGACGCCGAGCGGGCACGGGCAAGCGGCGTACTCGGGGTGATCCTGTTCGGCATACCGGCCTCCAAAGACCCCGTGGGAAGCGGTGCCTACGACGACGCTGGCATCGTGCACCGCGCCATCCGCGCCCTCAAGGCGCGCCTCCCGGAGCTCATCGTGATGGCAGACGTGTGCCTGTGCGAGTACACCAGCCATGGGCACTGCGGCGTGGTTGAGGGAGAGCGCATCAGCAACGACCCCACCCTCGATCTGCTGGCGCGAAGCTCCGTCTCCTTTGCGCGGGCGGGGGCCGACGTGATCGCGCCTTCCGACATGATGGACGGTCGTGTCAAGGCGATTCGCGGCGCTCTCGATGCCGAGGGCTTCGATCAGGTTCCCATCATGGCGTACTCGGCCAAGTTCGCTTCTGCGTTCTACGGGCCGTTTCGGGAAGCGGCCGAATCGGCTCCCCAGTTTGGAGATCGCCGCTCGTACCAGATGGACCCCGCCAATCGCCGGGAGGCCCTTCGTGAGGTGCTCCTCGACGTTGCAGAGGGGGCAGACATGGTCATGGTCAAGCCCGCGCTGGCCTACATGGACCTCATTCGTGACGTGCGTGACGCGGTTGACCTGCCGGTGGCCGCGTACAACGTGAGTGGCGAGTACTCGATGGTGAAGGCTGCGGCTCGCAACGGCTGGATCGACGAGCGCCGCGTGGTGCTCGAGACCCTCACGGGCATGAAGCGGGCGGGCGCAGACATCATCCTCACCTATCACGCTGTTGACGCGGCGCGCTGGCTGGCCGAAGACGAGGCTGTTCTCTGAGCGCATGACCGACCATCTCGTATGGGTTGAAGTCGATCTCGACGCCATCGGCCACAACTTCACCAGTCTCCAGAAGATGGCCGAGCCTGCTGCCGTGATGGCGGTGGTGAAGAGCTTTGCCTATGGTCACGGGCTGGTTCCAGTGGCGAAGCGGGTGGCGGAGCGGGGGGCGCGCGCCTTCTGTGTTGCGTCGATGGATGAGGCCGTGGCGCTTCGCGAGGCGGGCATCATGGGCGAGATTCTCGTCATCTGCCCTGTTCGCATCGATGAGGCGGCACTGGCGATTCGCCACGACATCATCGTGGCTGTGTTCGACCTCGAGAGCGCGACAGCGATGGGCAGGGTGGCACGCGATGCGGGGGGGCGGTTGAAGGTGCACGCCAAGATCGATACGGGGCTTGGCCGTCTCAGCGTGCTTGCGGATGAGGGGCTGGCATTCGTGCAGGCGCTGGCGTCCGTTGATGGGATTGCGGTCGACGGCATCTACAGCCATCTTGCCGACGCCGAGGGGCTCGACCAGTCGATGACCTTGCGTCAGCACGCCCGTTTCGAGCAGGTCTTCAACGAGGTTGTGCAGGCGGGGGTGACTGTTCGCTGCCGTCACATCGCCGGCAGCGCGGCGGCCCTCCTCATTCCTCGCCTTCGGTACGATTACGTGCGTGTGGGCGTCGCACTGTATGGCCTGTGGCCCTCCGAGGAGACCCACCTCCTCATGCTTGCCGGGGCCCACAGCCTCACCGAGCTGCTGGCCGACGCCGACGCGCAGAGCCGGGGGGTGCGCGCGCTGTCATCGCTGCTGCGCCCGGCCCTGCAGCTGAAGGCGAGGGTGGTGCAGATCAAGGAGGTGCCCACGGGATGGACTGTGGGGTACGGGTGCACGTATCGCACCCGCAGACCGACCCGCGTGGCGGTGCTTCCCCTCGGGTATGCCGATGGCTACGATCGCGGGTTCTCGAACTGCGGCGAGGTTCTCATCCGGGGGCGGCGAGCCCCGGTCATCGGCCGGGTCTGCATGAACCTGACCATGGTCGACGTCACCGACATTCCCGAGGCCAACGTCAGCGATGAAGCCGTGCTCATCGGTCGTCAGGGCGGTGACGAGCTCACCGCCGAGGCGGTGGCGGCCACCATCGGCACCATTCATTATGAGCTGGTCACGCGCATCCGCTGGGATCTCCCTCGGGTCTACACGGAGGGCGCCGGCGACTAGGCTGCGATCTCCGCGCGCGGATCAGGAAGCGTGCCGGTGCCTGGGCTTCATGCCTTCCAGCGACTGGCGCTCCGGGAGGTCTTCGAGCGCGGCGTAGAAGGCTTTTGGACCCATGTCCTCCTGCACCGCCTTCAGCGTGGCCGACCCGGGGTCATAGCCCTGCTGCTCGAGCTCGAGAATTCTGCCCGCAACGCCGTCAGCACGGCTGATCACGAACGCTGCGGTGGCGGCCCCATACGCGTCGATGGCGCTGAGCATGCTGCGCTGCACGCCAAAGCGCGCCTCGTTCGCCTGCATCAGGTAGTCCTTGCTGTCGCGCTCTCGCCAGCAGATCTGCTTGCCCTTCTCGAGGCTGTTCAGCTCGAACGACTGGTTGTCCCACAGGTCGAGGAACTTCGCCCGTGCGTGATCTTGCTGGGCGACGCTGCTCGGATCGCTGGGGTCGACCTCGATGTAGGTGGACTGCTCCCAGTTGTCGCTCATGCCCTTGATGGAGAAGTTTGTGCTGCCCACCAGCTCACCCTTATCGGTGAGCATCACCTTGGCGTGCACCTTGCGCTCGTGATCACCGGAGCGAGGCAGCAGCGCCCAGCGCACCGGGATGCCGTTGTCTTCGAGGAACTTCACGCCGCTCTCGTTGGGGGTTCCACCGTCCGGATAGATGCCGGGGTCGGCGATGACCCGGATGTCGATGTCGCGCCCCTGCTCCTTCAGCTCGTCTCGACGTGCCACTAGGAGGCTCGCCACCGCGCGGGTCATGACGAAGGCGGGAACGTAGATGTACCGCTCGGCATTCTGCACGGCCGTGATGAACCAGGCCTGTCGCTCGAGGGGCTGGTCTGCGATGCCCACCATCGCACTGCCCGCGGGCTTTCCCTCGCTCACGTCGATATCGTTGAGTCGCTTCAGGTTCGCAGGGGTGCGTGTGGCGTCGAGGGTGCGCTGCAGCAAGGCCATGAAGCGCTTCTTGCCTTCCTTGTTCAGCGGAACCTGGTGTTCAGACGAGATCTCGTCGCCGTTGCGGCCCAGGGGGAGATCGATGTAGTTCGACAGCTTCTCGCCATACTGCTCGGCAATCTTCTCGAGGTCACCGTAGGTCGCGGCTCTCGGCAGCGCCGTGCCCGCGGGCGATGGACCGTGGGCGCAATCGAACATGGCAATCAGACCGCGCGCGCCGATGTTGATGTCGCCCTTCTTGAAATCGACCAGGGGGCGCGATCCGAACACGTCGGCATTGCTGGCGCCCGCCGAGTCGTTCACGTCACGCACGAAGTTCTGCTGCAGCTGACGCGCCGCTGGACCGGTGATGGCCGCGCCTGCGTCGATGTTCTCGCCAGAGCCGAGATTGGCGTTCATGCCCGTCATCAAGAAGGTGTCGCCCACGCTCAGGCCCTTGCGGTGCATGAGGTCGTTGGGGTCTTCGAGCGCCTTCACGACGGGGAAGACCGAGACGCCGATGTCGCCCTTGACCTGGAGGAGCTGCAGCACTGTGCGGAACTTGTCGGGCATGCTGTCGACCTCGACGCGGGTACTGCTGTAGCCCACGAGTCGTCCGGCGTCGACATTCACGCGCACCTGGTTGCCGGCCTGCGCGGCCTGGGCGAGCTTGCCCACGATCTGCGGGTTGGTGAGCTCGTAGTACTGGGCGGTCACCGTGGTGGGTTTGCCCGCGCGTCCGCGCGCGATGGCGTCGTCGAGCATGCGGATCATCTGCGGCCAGACCTCGTCGTGATGCACGGTCTCGACCTTGTTCTTGCCGAGCATGGTGGGGCTCGAACCGTCGCGGATGCCCTGCAGCGTGGCGACGAGGCCCTTCAGCTTCTCGTTCGACAGCTTCGAGTAGGCGAGGAAGGTGGTGACCAGGCCGGTGGGACCGAAGGTGCCGCCCACCGCTGCCGCCACGGCAGTTGCTGCTGACGCGCGGCCGATGGCGTCGCGAACGCGGTCATAGCCGTCTTGGTATACGTGCACCTCGGCCAGCTCGGCTTTGAGCTTGGGGTCGCTGTATCCGCTCTGCCTGAAGTCTTCGTGAAGCTTGCGGTGGTACTTGAAGCAAGCGCGCCCCAGGGCCATCAGCTGCTCGAGGTCGGAGGTGGAGACTGCATTCGCGTGTGTCACGCGATCCGACAGGGCAGCCCAGTCATCTGCGGCCGGATTTTCGGGCGCGTTGATGCGCTGCGCGCAGTCGGCCATCGCCGCGATGGTCTGCGCGTTGACAAGGCGACTGTCGACCTTCTGGTTGCCGAGCGAGAATGTCGGAACCGGCTGCATTGGCGCATCCTCCAGGGATACGTCAATTATAGGTCAGCGGTTGTGGGGAAGATCGAACATTACGTTAACAGACCGGCGTGATGGCGCCGATTCGGGTGTCGACTTCAGCGCCAGGACGGGCTGGTCAGCAGAACCACCCAGAGGGTGGCCAGGCCCGAGAGGATGAGCATCCAGACCACGTCCTCCCAGGTGACGGCACGCAGCCGCCCCAGAGATTGCGTCTGGGTGGGGCCCGTGGTCTCGGTCAAGGTTTCGAGGAGATTGTGATCGCTCATGTGTCCTCCGAGAGGCACCGCATACGATGCGGTCCTTGCATGCGACATCGGACGAATGATAGCAGGTCCCGGTTACAGCCCATCCGGCCACAGGTAACGATTTCGTTGGGGTTTCATTACAAAACGGAACATGTCCGCAGTCTCGCACCAGGGGGGAGCAGGCCTGTCACTTCAGGCGGGGTCGCGGGGGTCGAGCAGCTCGAAGAGCGAGGTGATGCGGCGGCAGGGCAGCGCCTGTGCGCTGTGGCGGTCTCGCCGATCGATCAGCACGGGCGTGACGCCCAGGGCCAGCGAGGGGGCGACATCGTACTCCAGGCTGTCGCCCACATAGGTGCACTCGTGGGGGCTGACGCCCATCTGCGTGAAGGCGAGCTCGAAGATGGCGGGGTCTGGCTTCTCGAGCCCCACGGTCCCAGAGACGATGACGCACTCGAACTGCTCTGTCAGCCCCTGGGCTCCCAGCAGGTCGTGAAGCCATCCCTCCCAGTTCGAGATGACGCCGATCCGGTTGCCCCGCGCGCGGAGCTGCGCGAGCACGGGGGTCACGTCATCGTACAGCGCGTAGGTGCTGTGCTCTGTGAAGACGCGGCACAGGGCCTCTGAGATGGCTGGGTCCGGCGTGCTCAGAACCCCCGCGCGGCAGGTCAGGATGTCGTAGAAGCCGCGCCAGAAGTCGGCCGATCGGTCGGCATCGAGGGTGAAGCGGCGGTCGGTGAGACGTTCATTGGCTTCACGCCACGACTGCGATTCCGCCTTGAAGATCGCGTCCGGAGTGGTGAGCAGTCCGTGAGACGCCAGCGTGTCGACCACGCGGTGCTCGAACGAGGGGTGCGGTCCGAGGAGCGTGTAGCCCATGTCGAACAGGTAGGTTGCGCCGCTCATCTTGTCGAGACGTCTCCGAACGCGATGGAGCCGCAGCACGCGGAGGGGCTGGCCAGGCGGTCGCCCCCCACGTTCAGCACCTGGCGATCGAACAGCTCAAAGAGGTTGGCGGACAGCTGGAGCCCCTCCACGAGGCCGTGGGGACGTCCCCCTCTGATGCGGAATGCGGAGGCGGCCTCCAGGGTGAAGCTGCCGTCGGCTTCTGGCGCGTTCCTCTCGAGCAGGGTATCGACGTACACCCCGCCCTCTGCCGACTCGAGCAGCGCTTCGAAGCCGTCGCTCCCGGGGGCCAGCTCGAGGAAAGAGGGTGCGGGCAGGGGTGGCGTGTCGAGGGTGCGGGTGGCCGAAGCTGTGGGCTCGAGCTCGAGCTGCGATGCGCTCGAGAGATCGAGAAGCAGGTTCGTGACCACGCCTGCGTCGATGAGGGTGCGGCGCACGCGTGGCAGCCCTTCGGCGTCGTAGGCTCCGCTGGGGGCGGCCCAGGGGCGCAAGGGATTGTCGATGACGGTGAGGCGCTCATCGACGGCCCTGATCCGACCCAGCTGAGACGCGTCAAACGGTGATCGTTTCTCGAGAATCGCGGTTCCGGTGAGCGCGTCGCTCAGCCATCGAAGCAGTACGGCCACTGCTCGAGGCCCAGCGACCAGACGGCAGCGTCCCTCCGGGGCGGTGGTCACGGTGCGTCCCGCTCTGGCGCGCCAGGCGATGTTGCCCAGGGCCGCCAGGGGGTCGTCGGGCATGCGGCAGGTGGCCCAGGTCTCGGTGAACGAGGCGCCGGTCTGTGGGTCTGGACCTGCGTGGGCCTGCAGCTGCAAGATGGTCTTCTGCGTGTGCCGCTCCGACATGCGCGTCATGAGCAACGTGCGGCGCACCAGGCGGCGCACGGCGACCTGCACGGGGACGTCGTCGCCGAGCAGGTCGCGCAGGCGCGCGGTGGCCTGGCGGGCCAGGTGCCGCAGATCGGCCTCGGTGAGGGCGGCCACGTCTTCGTCGAACGTGGCCACGTCGATGCCGCCCTCCCGCTCCTTCCAGAACGTGGCGGGGGCGGGCCGGCCCTGCGCAGCGGCCGCGCTGGCCTTGCGCATGAGTCCCGGACCGTCGAGCCTGGAGGCGGATCCCAGATGCGTGGCGTGACCGAAGCGTCCCGCGCTGATGACCCTCAGGTTGATGGCTTCGGCCTCGTGCCGCTGCGCCTGCTCTCGATCGTTGACGCACGCCGCCGTGACGGCCTCCTCGCGGGCCCAGAACACCTCTGCGTCGCGGGTGGATCGCAAGGCGGCAGAGAGGAGGTCGCCGGCGGGCGTCGGGTCGAGAGGAAGGGTGCCGCTCATGGGGCGAGGTCAGGCCTCCGCGTTGTCATCGCCTTCGCCGTCGTCTTCTCCCTCGTCTTCATCTTCTTCGTCCTCGTCGTCATCCCAGTCGTCATCGTCTTCTTCGTCGTCGTCATCGTCGTCGTCATCGTCGTCTTCATCCCAGTCTTCGTCGTCGTCTTCGTCGTCGTCTTCTTCGTCTTCGTCTTCTTCGTCCCAGTCCTCGTCGTCATCATCGTCATCGTCATCGTCGTCATCGTCGTCATCATCGTCTTCGTCGTCGTCGAGGTCTTCGTCATCCTCGTCGTCGTCGTCTTCCCAGTCGTCGTCGTCTTCCCAGTCTTCTTCTTCCTGCGCTTCTTCGTCAGACGCGTCGGACTCGTGCTGCGACGCCTCAGGGGAGAGCAGCCTGCGTGATTCTTCTTCGAGGGAGTGGCGGATGGACATGGGGCACCTCCTGGGTGTGATCGCCCGTTGAGAGCGCTGGCTGCGGATCGCGCTCGGGCGTCGCCAGCCGGGAAACGTTTTCTGACCTCGAGGGGGAGTGTGACCTTCCCGGTCCAGGTTCAGGGTGAGGCATGGTGCGCCATGAGCGCGGCCATTTCCTGTAGGAGTGCGGTCGAGCGTCATCTTTCGATGAGCAGGCGTTCCAGGGTGGCGGTGAAGGCCTCTCGATCCGCGCTCAGGAACGGGCGCGGCCCTTTGGTGCGGCGGCCCGCGCGTCGCGCCTGACGGTTGGCGTGACGACGCGCCATGAGCCCGTCGATGTTCTGATCGGTGAAGCGTCCGCCACGGTGGTCGATGACGCGTGCCTTGCGTCCCAGAACCATGCACGCAAGCCCGTAGTCGGCGGTGATGACGATGTCGCCTTCTCGTGTGCGGTTCATGATGGCGATATCGGCGGCTTCCGGCTCGGCGTCGACGCGCAGCACCTCGATGCCCGGCCCTTCGGGCATGTCGTGCGCCAGGCTCGCCACAAGCAGAACCTGGCAAGCGTGGGTGCGGGCCAGGGCGATGATCTCGTTCTTCACCGGACAGGCGTCGCCATCGACGATGATGGTCACGCGCGTCGCTGTCCCCGCTTACGCTCGAGGCTGCGCAGCAGCGACAGGTTGGTGGCGTGCATCTCGTCGACCTCTGGAGTCTCGATGACCATGGGCAGTCCGGCCACGCGCGGATCGCGCAGAAGACGGGCGAACGCCTCGGGGCCGATCTCCCCCTGACCGATGTGCTCGTGGCGATCGACCCTGCAGCCAAGCCCCTTCTTCGAGTCGTTGAGATGGAACGCCCGCAGTCGATCTCGCCCGATGCGCTGATCGAGCTCGGTCCACAGGGCCTCATAGGCGCTTTCATCGCGGAGATCATACCCGCCCGCGAAGAGGTGGCACGTGTCGAGGCAGAGGCCGAGATCGCCAGGCGCGCCCGCCTGCTCGATCACCTCTCCGATATGGGTAAGCGTGTGTCCCAGGCAGGTTCCCTGGCCGGCGCTGTTCTCGAGCAGGATGGGCACGGGATTTCCGGCGGTGCGGTCGAGTATCTCGCGCAGGGCCTCGGCGTAGCGCGCGATTCCCCGCTCGACGCCCTCGCCGAGGTGGGCGCCCAGGTGGCACACCAGGCCATCAGCGCCGATCTCGGCGCAGCGCTGGCGCTCTTCGGCCACGGTGGCGATGGAGCGCTCCCGCAGCTCGCCTGCCGGGGCGGCCAGGTTCGTGAGGTAGATGTCGTGCACGAGCAGGGGCGGGTCGCCTGCGGCGGCACGCATCTCGCGGAACCGTGCAACCTCTCCCTCTCTCCAGGGCCGCGCTTTCCACATGCCAGGGGCGCGGGTGAAGATCTGGAAGCACTCGGCACGCACGCCTGCGGCGCGATCAATGGCGTTGTGGAGGCCGCCGGCCGTGGAGACGTGGGCGCCGAGAAGGGGGCGTGGGCGAGGTTGCGTAGGCATGCGGCTCACTTCGTGCGCCGGGCCACGATTCCCGCGCGGTTGGCGTGCGAACCCCGTGCGTGCGCGGCAGGCACGACCGCGAACCCCGTGCGTGCGCGGCAGGCACGACCGCGAACCCCGTGCGCCTGCTCGGCAGGGGAAGCGTCGAGCGCAGACCGAACCCCTGGCCCATGAGCAGCACCTTTGGACATCTGTATCGTGTCACCACCTTCGGTGAATCACACGGAGGGGCCGTGGGCGCGGTCATCGATGGCTGCCCGCCGCGCATCCCGCTTACCGTTGATGACATCCAGGTCGAGCTCGATCGTCGCCGTCCGGGTCAGAGCGCCATCGTCACCCCTCGCCAGGAGGAAGATCGGGCCGAGATCGTCTCCGGCGTGTTCGAGGGCTTCACCCTTGGCACGCCCATCGCCGTGGTTGTGCGCAACAAGGACGCGCGCCCCGAAGACTACGCGCACCTCAAGGACGTCTATCGTCCGTCGCACGCCGATTTCACCTGGCAGACGAAGTACGGCATCCGCAACCATCAAGGGGGCGGACGCTCGTCAGCTCGAGAGACCATCGGGCGCGTGGCGGCCGGCGCCATTGCGCGCAAGGCGCTAGGGCTGCTGTGCGGGGTCGAGATCGTGGCCTACGTCAAGCAGGTGCAGTCCATCGAGGCGGGTATCGACGCGTCGCGCGTAACCCGCGAGCAGGTCGAGGCGAACATCGTGCGCTGCCCCGATGCGGCGGTCGCGGCTGAGATGATCGCCCTCATCGAGCGTATGCGCGACGCGGGTGACAGCGTGGGCGGGGTGGTCGAGGTGGTGGCCCGCAACGTGCCCGCGGGTTGGGGCGACCCGGTGTTCGACAAGCTCGAGGCCGATCTGGCCAAGGCGTTCATGTCGCTCCCGGCCTCGCGCGGATTCGAGATCGGCTCAGGGTTCGGTGGGGTGGCGCTCACGGGCGCTCAGCACAACGACGCCTTCGCCCCCGCGCCCGACGACGCCCGAGGGACGCGTACCGTCACCAATCGCTCCGGCGGCGTGCAGGGCGGCATCAGCAACGGTGAGCCCATCGTCGCGCGCGTCGCGTTCAAGCCCACGTCCACCATCCGCAAGGCGCAGGATACGGTCAACCGCGAGGGAGAGGCGGTCACGCTCGAGGCACGAGGGCGCCACGATCCGTGCGTGCTGCCGCGAGCGGTTCCCATCGTCGAGGCCATGACCGCCATCGTGCTGTTCGACGCGTTCCTCCGCCAGCGGGGCCAGTGCGGCGGTGAGCGCTAGGGCGCGATCGGGGTCGTCGAGACCCGAGACCGTGGTCGGGGCCGTCGAGACCCGAGACCGTGATGGGGGTCGTCGAGACCCGAGACCGTGATGGGGGCCGTCGAGATCGCGATCGGGTCGCGACAGGTCGCCGTCGACAGACGCTCAGGTGGGTCCGAAGCCTTCTGGGGGCTCATAGGTAAGCGCTCCCATCGACATCGTGGGCGCCGCGCCGAGGATGCCCCCTCCTGGGAGTGAGACAGGTGTGCCGAGCAACGACATCGTTGCACTGTTTGCGGACGAGATATCTTGCTGATAGAGCTGCGTCACCGCCGCGTTGACCGCGGCCTGGCTGGTTATGTAGCAAGAACCGCCCACCACGTTGCGCAGGGCGTCGGCGCTCATCTCGTTCGGGGGCGGCGGTGCCGTCTCGGTCTCTGACGTGCTGTCGGTCTGAGCCGTGTTGTCGGTCTGAGCCGTGCTGTCGGTTTGAGGCGTGCTGTCGGTCTGAGGCGTGCTGTCGGTTTGAGGCGTGCTGTTGTGAGTCATTGTCAGACCTCCTTGTGGGTTGCGACGATGCGCGGCGTGAGTAAGTTTCCTGTTCCTGGGAGCTGGGTCGCCTGCGGGGGTCGGAGGGCGACATGACCCTCAACCTCGATGGGGGTTTTCCTCTGGTACTCCCAATTCACCTGGGAGTGAACGTTCTCAACCCCCACGGTTCTTGGGGGTTAAGCCCGTTCCCGCGCGCTCAGCCCGTTCCCGCGCGCTCAGCCCGTTCCCGCGCGCTCAGCCCGTTCCCCCGCGCTCAGCCCGATCAGTGGTCTCGGAGCCGTTTCATCTGCGCTCTTCTGTCTTCGAGGAAGCGCGAGTAGGCCTCGCTCGACACCCGTGCGTAGGCAGCGCGCTCGCGTACCTGATCGAGGAGCCAGGGAAGGAACCCAGGCAGGCTGACGGCGCTGTTGTCGCAGCGGATGACCGGAAAGGGGAGCTTGAGCGTGCGTGTGGTGTCTCTCTGCCGTTGGAACGTGTGCGGGTGCCCGTCGAGCTCTACGACGGTGCTCTGGGGGCGCAGCCGCGGTCCGGCATGAATGGCGAGGAAGTCGACGCGGGGCTTGAGGTCGCTGACCGGGATGGGGACCTGGGGGAAGAGCACCACGCGCTCACCCTCTCGCTCCCATTCCACCGCCAGTCGCACGAGATGCCCTTCGTAGTCTCCGCTCTCTCCGACCAGGGGAGTTCCACACCCCTCGCCCAAGGGAGTGCTCCACTTGAGACGGGCGGTGTCGAGAAGAACCGCGTGCGCGGCATAGAGCTCGTGGGCGGTGTCGCGCAGGAACGTCCCTTCGAGCTGCAGGTAGGCCGCGTCTCCGATCTTCGCGCGAACCAGATCGCTCACGCGTCGACCCGACGCGATGGTCTCGCACATGGTCTCGAGGCTGCACCGCAGAGGGTCGAGCGGGGCCAGCGCTGCGTCGAGCGAAACGGCGCGCGGCCACGGCACGCCTCCTTCCCCGAGCGTATGCAAGAGGGCCTCGTCGGCCTGCAGCGCCGCGCTCAGCCGCGAGATGTGCGCCAGGGGGAACGGCCGCAGCCCCGCTTCCCAGGCGTGAACCCGCGACTGTCGCACGCCAAGGGCCTGTCCCAGCGCCTGCTGGGTGAGGTGAAGCTCGAGGCGGCGCTTGCGAATGAAGGTGGCGAGTGGATTCGTCATTGCGGGCAGTGTAGCGCGGGCGACTGCGCGACGCCATTGCGACGATGTTGCGAACGTGTGAACGGGTATCGAATCGGGGAGCGATGGCTCCGCGACGCCATCGGCTTGGCCGCGGCATCGGCTGATCCCC
>RGZZ01000020.1 GCA_010028905.1 Pseudomonadota bacterium
GCCACCAGGCCTCAGCCGAGATCGCCGGAGGCCGCCAGCAGGAGCGCGGGCATCACCACCGCCGCGGTCTCCGCGCGCAAGATGCGCGCGCCGAGGCTGACGAGAGTCACGCCCGCCGCCCGTGCGGCCTCTATCTCCCCCTCAGAGAACCCGCCCTCTGGCCCTACAAGCACCGCCACCGTGCGAAGGGCTGCATGCCCCCGCAACACCGCTGCGAGACGCGGGAGGGGCGTGTGGCCGTCGCCCTCCCAGGCCAGGATCGCGAGGTCGGCCTGAACGGCCTGGGTGAGAACCGTATCGAACGACACCGGCCCGTCGACGTCCGGGTAGGCGCCGCCGCCGCTCTGGCCCACGGCCCCCTGCACGATGCGCTGCCAGCGACCACGACGCGACACCTCGTCACGTGGATCGATCCGCACGGTGGAGCGCTGCCCCGCGAAGAAGGTGAAGCGCGCCACCCCCAGCTCAGTGCCCTTCTGCAGAACGAGATCGAGCTTCTCTCCCTTGAGCAGGCCGCAGCACAGGTGAATCGACAGCGCAGGCGCTGGAGAGAGCGTGCGCACCTGGGTCACCCGTGCCCGCAGGCTGCGCGATGAGAGCGTCTCGGCCACACAGGTGAACTCGTGCCCGCTGCCATCAACCACGAGAAAGCTGTCTCCCCGAGCCACGCGCAACACGTTCACCGCGTGACGGTAGGCCTCACCCTCGATGACGAAGGCGTCGCCGTCGCGCGCCTCGGGCGAGACCACCACGCGGGCCACTCAGCTCTCCGGACGCGCGCACACAGAGGCCCACTCCCCGTCGACGCGCCACTCCTGCCGGCGCAGGCCGCATCCCTCGAGGGCCTCACGCACGTCGTCGACGCGCTCGACGATGATGCCACTGGCCACGAAACAGGCGCCGTCTGCCAGGCGGTCGATGATGAGCGGGGCGAGCCCCTTGATGGCGTCCGCCACGATGTTGGCCACAACAACCTCGAAGCGATGGTCGGGCGCCAACGCCGACACGAGATCAGAGCCCTCGACCCGGACCTTGTCGTCGACGGCGTTGAGCTGCGCGTTCTCGCGCGCCGTGCGCACCGCCACGGGATCGTTGTCGACCGCCACGGCCTCGCGCGCCCCCAGGCGCACCGCGGCAACCGAGAGGATGCCCGAGCCCGTGCCTACGTCGAGCACCCGCTCTCCCCCCCGCAGCAGCAGCTCGAGCCACTCGAGACACATGCGCGTGGTGGCGTGGGTTCCGGTGCCGAAGGCCATGCCCGGGTCGAGCTCGATGACGACGTCGTCGGCCACCGCCTCGAACGCCTCCCAGGTGGGCTTCACCACGATGCGACGCCCGATGCGCTGGGGCTTCCAGAAGCGCTTCCAGGCGTGGGCCCAGTCCTCATCGTCGACCGCGCTCCACGTCACCGCGGCGTCGAGGCGTGCCTCGATCTCGGCCACGCGCTGCTCGAAATCCTCGGCCTGCGCGCAGTACAGCACGAAGCGCACCTGCCCTGGCTCGTCGTGCTCCTCCCAGCCCCGCACGTCGGCCTGGAGAAGGCGGGTGCGGGTGTCTTCAGCCTGCTCGACCGGTATGGTGGTCTCTCCTCGAAGCCACTGCATGATCAGCCCACGATGGCGTCGTAGATACGACCGAACCAGCTGCGCCCATTGTGGCCGTGGGCCTCCTGGCTGCCCGCCGACCCGTAGTCGCGCAGCAGCTGCTTCTGCTTCTCATTGAGCTGGGTGGGCACCATGACCACCACGCGCACCTGGAGGTCGCCGCGGCGGCCACCGCGCGCGCTGGGCAGGCCCTTGCCGCGAATCTTGAAGGTGGAATGTGTCTGGGTCCCCGCGGGGATCTTGATGCGGGTCTGTACGCCCTCGAGCGTTCCCACCTCGATCTCGGCCCCGAGAGCGGCGTCGGTGAACGTGATGGGGCGATCGAGGTGCAGGTCGGAGCCCTCGCGGTGGAACACCTCGTGCGGCTTGACCTCGAGCACGACGTAGAGGTCGCCCGGAGGGCCGCCGTTGGCCCCCGCGTCGCCCAGGCCAGTCATGCGGATGTAGTCTCCCTCGCTGACACCGGGGGGAACCTTCACCGTGACCCGCTTCTTGGTGAGAACGTGCCCCTGACCCTTGCAGTCGGTGCAGGGATCGGCGATGACGCGGCCTCTCCCCCCGCAGCGGACGCAAGCCCCCGAGCGAACCACCTGGCCGAAGCCCGTGGAGACGACGTGCTTGATCGTTCCCGTGCCGCGGCACTCGCCGCAGGCCTGAGGCGCGCTGCCAGACGCGGCCCCGCTGCCCTGACACCCCCCGCAGACCGTGACCGGATTGACCTGCAGCTCCTTCTCGACGCCGCTGAGAACCTCTTCGAGGGTGAGCTCGAGGGTCTCCTTGATGTCTTGACCGCGCTGGGGACGACGTCCGCCACGACCGCCGCCGCCTCCGCCGAAGAAGCTCTCGAGGAGGTCGCCCAGGTCACCGAACCCGCCGAACCCGCCTCCGAAGGGGTTCCCGCCGAACGGCCCCTGTCCCGCGCCATCGACACGCCCGTAGCGGTCGTAGGTCTCGCGCTTCTCGGCGTCAGAGAGCACCGAGTAGGCCTCGTTGATCTCGCGGAACTTCACCTCGGCCTCGGCCTTGTCATCGGCCACGTCCGGATGGTACTTGCGGGCGAGCTTCTTGTAGGCGAGCTTGATGTCTTCAATCGTGCTCGAGCGCTCGACGCCGAGGATCTCGTAATAATCTCTGGTGGACAACGCTTTTCACTCCAACGCGCGTCGACACGCAGGCGGTTGACACAGAAAGGGCGCCGCCCCGCAGGGCCGCGCCGCCGTCTTCACGAGCCTGCGGGGGCGCGCTATTTCTTGAACCAGTTGAACAGGTCTTCTTCGGACGGCTCGTCGACGGAGATGGTTCCCGCCTCGACGGCCGCCTTGGCTGCCGCGCCCACCTTCTCGTCACCGCCGGTGACCGAGAAGTAGGCGTCGGTCGAGATTGCAAACATCACATCCTGGAGAAGCTTGGTGTCTTCCTTGATCTTCTGCAGATCGTAGGTCTGCAGCGAGAGTCGCAGGCGCTCGACAGCGTCGCGCAGCTTGCGCTGCTGATCGAGGGGGATGCGCTCGGCGAGCTCGCGCAGCGTGCGCTCAGCCGTGTCGAGCTCGGTGTTCGACTTGTTGCGCGTCTGCGCCTCATCACGCCGCTTCGCGTCTTCTTCGTGGTAGACCGCGGCTTCCTTGACCATGCGCCCGATCTCGTCTTGCGTGAGGTTGGTGGGCGACTGGATGGTCACCTTCTGCGCGTTGCCCGTGGCCAGGTCCTTGGCTTTCACGCTGATGATGCCGTTGGCGTCGATGTCGAACTCGACCTCGATCTGCGGAATGCCGCGCGGGGCCGGGGGGATGTTGCGAAGCTCGAAGGTTCCGAGCAGTCGGTTGTGGGCCGCCATCTCGCGCTCACCCTGGAGCACCTTCACCTCAACGACGGTCTGGCCGTCAGAGGCCGTGGTGAAGATTCGGATCTTCTTGCACGGGATCTGGGTGTTGCGATCGATGAGCTTGGTCATCACGCCACCCACGGTCTCGATGCCCATCGACAGCGAGGTCACGTCGAGGAGGACGATGTCCTTCACCTCGCCGGCGAGCACCGCTCCCTGGATGGCGGCTCCCATCGCCACGACCTTGTCGGGGTCGATGTCGCGGATGGGCTCCTTTCCGAACAGCTTGCGCACCTTGTCTTGAATGGCGGGCATGCGGGTCGAGCCGCCCACGAGGATGACCTTGTTGATGTCGTGGATGCGCAGCCCCGAGTCTTCGAGGGCGCGCATGGCCGGCTCGGCCGTCTTCTCTGTCAGGTCAGCGGTGAGCTCCTGGAACTTGACGCGGCTCAGCTCCATGTCGAGGTGCTTGGGTCCGCTCGCGTCGGCGGCCACGAAGGGCAGGTTGATGTGCGCCGTCGTGTCGCTGGAGAGCCTGATCTTGGTGTTCTCGGCCGCCTCTTTGAGGCGCTGCATGGCGACGCGGTCGGTGCGCAGATCGATCTGCGACTGCTTCTTGAACTCCTCAACCATCCAGTCCATGATGCGCTGGTCCCAGTCGTCACCGCCCAAACGGCTGTTGCCCGCGGTGGCCTTCACCTCGAACACGCCTGCGCCGAGCTCGAGAATCGACACGTCGAACGTGCCTCCGCCGAGGTCCCACACCAGGATGATCTCGGACATGTCCTGCTTGTCGAGACCGTAGGCCATGGAGGAGGCCGTGGGCTCGTTGATGATGCGGAGGACCTCGAGACCCGCAATGGTTCCGGCGTCCTTGGTGGCCTGACGCTCAGAGTCATTGAAATACGCGGGAACGGTGATGACCGCCTTGTCGACGGTTCGCCCCAGGTAGGCCTCGGCATCGGCCTTGAGCTTCTGGAGGATCATGGCCGAGATCTCTTGCGGCGTGAACTGCTTGTCGTCGATCTGGACCTTGTGATCGGTACCCATGTGGCGCTTGATGGAGATCACCGTGCGCTCGGGGTTGCTGACAGCCTGACGTTTGGCCACCGCGCCAACCAGGCGCTCGCCGGTCTTCGAGAAGCCGACGACAGAGGGAAACAGGTAGTCTCCCTCCGCGCTCGGGATGACGACGGGCTGACCGCCCTCGACGATCGAGATGAGCGAGTTCGTCGTTCCGAGGTCGATTCCGACGATTTTGGCCACAGGGTGTTCCTCCTCGTGATTGACGCGGCCCCGCAGAGGCCGTTGCTATGCGTCCGGGGACGGCGGCGCCGATGACGTCGCGCCGCCGCGAGCGATCTTCACCAGTGCGGGACGGAAGAGCTTGCCGCCCAGGGTGTACCCCCGCTGGATCTCTTCCACGACCGTCTCGTCAGCCACGCCGTCTACCGCAACCTCCATGAGCGCCTCATGGACCTTGGGGTCGAACGGCAGCCCCACCGCCTTCACGGGCACCATGCCGGAAGAGGTGAGCACATCTTCGAACTGCCGCTGGATCATCTTCACGCCGCTCAGGATGGCCTCCAGGTTGGAGGAGCCCGAAGCGGCCGCCGTGGCACGCTCGAAGTTGTCGAGCACCGGCACGATCTGTCGGAGGACGTCCTCGCCTGCCCGCGTGGTCAACGAATCCTGCTCGTTCTTGACCCTAGTTCGGTAACGGTCGAAGTCCTCCTTCAGGGTGACATAGCGCTCGAGCGCGTCTTCAAGCGCCTTCTGCCGCTCGTGGATCGTGCCTTCGAGCGCAGCGACCTTGTCTTCGGAAGGCGCGGCCCGCAGCAGGTCAGCCAGCTGGCGCACCGCCATGTTGTAGAAGGCGAGAAGAACCGTGGCGTTCAGCGTGGGCCCCACGGCTTTCTGCACCCGCTCGAAGAGCGGTTCGAGCGGCGAGATGGCCCGCAGCAGATCGAGGAAGGCACCGCCCTCGTCGAGCACGCGCTTGCGCTCCTCGCTGGCCTTGCGCTCGTCTTCCTTCTTGCGCTCGTCGAACTGGGCACGTTCCTCGGCCAGTCGCTGGGTCTCGGCTGCAATGCGTGCCTCGGCCTCGGCCCCCATCGCGGCGGCTGCTGGCGCGGGAGCCGACGCCCCGAACGGCGCGCCCACCGGTGCCACGGGAATATCCGGGCCTTCGAGGAAGAGCTCGTCACCGTCAGCGATCTGGGGAGAGCGCGGCTCGCCTGCCTCGGCCGCGAGCGACAGGGCCTCTTCGACCGCGGCCTCCCGGATCGCCAGATCGTCGTCGCGCTCGTCGAGCGCCTTGGCGCGACCTTCAAGCTCGCGCTCCCGGCGGTCGAGGTCGGCCAACCGCTGCTCGAAGCCCGCGGCGTCGTGCGCCGCCCCCTGGCGCACCGCGTCGATCTCACGATTGAGGTCGGTGGCCGCGCGCTCACGCTGGGCGACCTCCGACTCACGGGCGGCCACGCCAGCCTCGCGCCGCGCCATGGCCGCCTCGCGCTCAGCCAGGGCCATCTCGCGATGGGCGGTGGCGGCCTCGCGCTCGGCGGTGGCGATGTCGCGCTGAACAGCGATGCGTTCTCGCGCTGCCATCGCCTCTTCTTCGGCAGCCGTGGCCTGCGTGGCAACCGTGGCCTGCGCGGCAACGGGCGGTTCAGGCGGCGCGGCGGGAGGCGCCTCGACGACCGCGGGCTCCTGTCGCTCCACGGGAGCGGCCGATTTCTTCCCCCCTGCCTTCGCAGGACGCTTCACTGCCATTCGATTACCTCTACACCTTCATCTGCGCTACCGCGTGAGAAGCGGAGCGCGAACCGACAAGGACGCCCCGCGCCGACTCAGCCGCTGCTGCTCTGCGTGAGACGCTGACCGAACGATTCCGCGACGCACTTCACGATGGAGAGCGCGCGCACATACTGCAGGCGCGTGGGGCCGATCACACCGAGGGTTCCCATGGGGATGCCTCCCACGCAGTACGTGGCCGTGATCATGGTGCACTCGCGCATCGGCATGAGCGCGTGCTCACCGCCGATGACCACGCCGATGCCCTCGCTCGGCTGGCTCTTGTCGAGGATCTCGGCCAGGATGGTCTCCTGCTCGAGAACCTCGAGCAGCGCCCGCGCCTTCTGCACGTCGCGGAACTCCGGCTGATCGAGCAGGTTCGAGGCCCCCTCGTAGAAGACACGGCTCTCGTACTCCCGCGCCAGATCTCGGGTCGCCTCGCCCAGCCGGGTGACGATCTCGGGCTGCACCGGCTCGAGAAGCTCGCGCAGGAAATCGACGCTGATGGCGTCCATCGACATGCCGCTGAGGCGATCGTTGAGCAGGTTGGTGAGACGGTTGAAATCGACCGACTCTGCGGCCGACGTCAGATCGATGACGCGGTGCACCACGCTGCCCGTGTGGGTCATCATGACGAGCAGCACCTGGCGCGGCCCGAGGCCGACCAGCTGCACGTACTTGAAATAGCTGCGGCCGAGGCGCGGTCCGAGCACCAGCGACGTGTAGCGCGTGAGCTGCGAGAGGCGGCGACGGGTGTGGTCGATGAGCGCCTCGATCTCGCGCTCGCTGTCGGCGTAGCCTCGCGCGATGTCGGGCGCTTCCGGCGGAGGGGCGATGCGCTTCTCCATGAGGCGGTCTACGTAGTAGCGATACGCCCGATCAACGGGAACCCGTCCAGCCGACGTATGGGGCTGGACGAGATACCCCAGCTGCTCGAGACGCGCCATCTCGTGGCGCACGGTCGCCGAGCTGCACGCAAGCGCGTATTTCTGGAGCAGCGCTGCCGACCCCACAGGCTCTGCGGTCTCGATGTACTCGCGAACGACCGCCAGGAGGATGCGTTCCTGGCGCGGCTCAAGCAACGCCCTTCACCTCGTCGAATGGAGTGTGGCCGTCGCGCGCCTGTTCAGTCTGGCTGGCCGACCGCCTGCAAACCTGAAAACCCTTCCTTTTACACCACTTGCCTTAAGGTAGCAGACCCCCCCCGGGATGTCAAGAGCGCCGGCAGGTCGAGAAATCTCTCCATGACGCCATTCGATACCATCAGCGCGTCACCGTCGACGAACATGCGCCCGTCCTCGACGCGCAGCATGCCCGCCTGCCGGAGGTCTCCCGCAAGGTCGTCGATGGCCGCATCGAGCCGGACCCGATCGAGCAGGTCCGGGAAGCGCGCGCAGAGCCACGCGAGGTCGAGACCATCTCGGGTGCGCAGCCCCAGCATGATCGTCTCGGTGAGGCACGCGGCCTGGCTCACCCGTTCGGCCTCCACCGTCAGCGAGCCGCCAGCGCGCACGCGCCGCACATACTCGACAGGATTGCGGCAGCGGGTGTGGCGCCAGCCGTCGAGATAGCTCACCGCGCCGGGGCCCACCCCGAGATACGGCTCGTTGCGCCAGTAGAGCGCGTTGTGGCGGCAGCGGTGCCCCGGGCGGGCGTAGTTCGATATCTCGTACTGCTCGTATCCGCACGCGCGCATTCGCGCGCTGGCGATGTCGTACATCTCGGCCTGCACGTCATCGTCCGGCACGACGAGGGTCCCTTCGGCGTGTCGACGGCCGAACGCCGTTCCCGACTCGACGATGAGACCATAGAGGGAGATGTGGTCGGTCTCGAGTTCAAGTGCGGCCTCGAGGTTGTGCCGCCACTGCTCGACGGTCTGTTCGGGAAGCCCGAAGATGAGATCGATGCTCACACTGCCGACGCCTGCGCGACGGGCGATGCGCACCGCCTCTGTGGCCACCGCGCGCGTGTGCACCCGGCCGAGCCGGGCGAGCTCAGCGTCGTCGAGCGACTGCACGCCCCGCCGCCATGACCTTCTCGAGCCAGTCGGCGGTGAGCGATCCGGGGTTGGCCTCTGACGTGATCTCCACATCAGGCGCAAATCCGAGACGCTGGCGGGCGACCTCGATCAATCGTGCCACATCGGCGCCCGGGAGCACGCTGGGAGTTCCCCCGCCGATGAAGACCGTGCCGAGGGGAAGGGGAAGCGCAGTTCCCACGCCGCGGGCAGCGGTCTCGAGGTCGTCGACCAGCGCCGCCGCCATGGCGCGAAACTCACGCTCTCGACCCGCGTACGAGTTGAAATCGCAGTAGTGGCACTTGGCCTCGCAGTAGGGAACGTGGATGTAGAGCCCCATGAACGTCTGACTTCTCCCGGCGCCGCCCCGGTTCCCTACCAGGCACACGCCGTGCAGCCATCAGACCGCGCGCGGCACGCGCCCCCCGCGCGATTCAGAGGCTGGTCTGCCCGAGCGTGATCCAGCCCGTGCGATCGAGCGGCTCCTCGAGCTTGCACGTCTCCTCGTTCACGGTGGCGAAGAGCGCCACGAAGACCTCCACGCTCCCCCCCACGAACCGCGTGGGCATCGTCCAGGTGAACGACTTGGCGCCGCTTCCGACGCGGCGGGCCCGAGATGGCAGGTTGAACTGGGTGTCGAAGTCGTCGCGGAAGACCGTCTCGACGTAGCGTCCCCTGGGGGCGACGATCTTGACGTGGAAGGTCGCGCCCCGAGGGATGCGCGCGGTGCGATTGAGCCGCAGCTGGCCATCGCAGAAGATCTTGAGCGGCACCAGCCGATGGGTTCCTGGCTCAACCAGCGAGATGGAAAGGTAGGAGATCGGGCTGGTCGCCGCAGCGACGGGCGAGACGCCCAGGCCCATCACCAGAAGCGCAGTCGCGAACAACGCGATGAAAAGAGAACGGTTCAACTTCCTCTGCTCCCGTACGTGCCCCCCCATGACGCGAGAGGGGCCAGATGCCGAGTCCCACCTTGTTGGGTTCAAGTGTACGGGGCGGGCGTGAACGAACGATTGCCGCGATGTTTCCAACATGTGAACCGCTGGCAGATCTGAACCTGAACAGGCGCAGCGCACGAGTTCACGTCTACGCAACAGAACGTTAACAAGCGGGGGCGTCGGTTTTGCCGCGAGATTTGCGAGACCCGATATGCTGTCGGTGGAGACAGTCGAGGGGTTCACTGACGTCACGACGTGACGACGGGATGCCTAGCGACGGGGTCTTCGTTCCCCTGGTCACTGAGAGCGGAATCTCTTGGTGACGCCTCTCTCCTCACAAAACAACACAGCTCGAACCTCTCAAGCCCGCCGCTTCTCGTAACGAGTCGGCGGGCTTTTCATCTCTCGAGCGCCGCTGGTGGACTACCCGCCGGAGTTGAAAAGGCTGTCTTGTTCCTTCTGGTAGTCGGGCTGATCGCCCTGACTCACGATCTCGACCGTGG
This sequence comes from Pseudomonadota bacterium, assembly GCA_010028905.1. Taxonomy (NCBI): domain Bacteria; kingdom Pseudomonadati; phylum Pseudomonadota; species Pseudomonadota bacterium. The sequence goes on from RGZZ01000020.1 coordinate 9,678, forward strand.
CAGGCGCGAAGATGTAGATGCTGTCGGCAATCTTGGTCATGTGACCGTCGATGGCGTAGGCGATTCCACTGAGGAAGTCGACGATGCGTCGCGCAAGGTCCTTGTCGGTCTTGCGCACGTTCACGATGATGGGCTTCTTCTGCTTGAGCGCCTCAGCGACCTCACGCGCCTCACCGAACGACGAGGGCTCAAGGAGAACGATCTGCTGCGCGCCCGGGCGCCGGAGCGGCAGGTTCACGATGTTGGAGCGATTCATCTGACGAACGGGGGCCGACATCTGAGGATGCTGCTGAAGGGCCTCGATGCTGCTGCTGCTGATGGAGTAGCTGTCAGACTCTTCGAGTGCAAAGAAGCGGCGTACGCGCTCGAGCATACCAACGGCCATGTTCGTCTTCCTCCGAGTTCGGATCGCCTCGCCAGCGAGAGAGACGGCGCGTCTTCAACTTCATTGGCTTCGTGGCAGTCTCGCCTGGGAGCGCGACTTCGCCACGTGGGCATTTTGAACAGTATTCAATACACACCTGTCTCGTCCCTGCGGCCCCGTCAGCCAATTTTTTCGAGTGCCCCGCGCCTCACCGACCCGCGGCGCATCCCCCCCGACGCGCGACCGCCAGAACGTGCACGAGCCTCCTCGGCAGCGCCGAGAAGGCTCGTGTGTGGGCCAGAAGCTTCGGTGGGCTCAGCGCGCGCCGAAGATGCCGCGCCCGATGCGGATGATGTTCGACCCTTCCATGAGCGCCGCCTCGAAATCGTGGGTCATTCCCATCGAGAGGTATCGGCGGTTCCATCGGCGATATCCCCGTCGATCGAGGTCGTCGGCCAGGGAGCGCAGACGGCGGAAGAAGGGGCGCGAGTCGTCCGGATCATCGCGCATCGGGGGAATCGTCATCAGCCCCGCAACCTCGATGTTGTCGAGCTGCTCGATGCCCTCCATGAGGGGGATGAGGTCAGGCGGCCGCACCCCGAACTTGGTGGTCTCTCCCGACAGGTTCAGCTCGAGCAGCACCGGGCAGGTACGGTTCTGCTGCTGCGCGCGAGACGCGATGCGACGCGCCAGGTCGAGGCTGTCGACCGAGTGCACGAGATCGAAGTAATCGAGGCACGAGTTCACCTTGTTCTTCTGCAGGTGACCGATGAAGTGCCAGCGTCCGCGATCTCGACCGATGGCCTGAATCTTGGGACGACCCTCTTGAACATAGTTCTCACCGAAATCAGTGATCCCCGCTGCGATGGCCTCGCGCACGCGCGCAACCTCAACGGTCTTGGTCACCGCCACCACCGTGATATCACTGTAACGGATGCCGAGACGGTCGCAGGTCCTGCGAATTCGTGTCGTCACGCGCTCATAGCTTGCGGCTATGCTCGAGGGAGCTTGTGCGGTCTGCACGGCTCCATCACCTCCTGTTTCTCGAATATGTTGGATGTTCAGAGACGATGCGACCTGCGCCACGGGTGCACTGTGCTCGTATTGCTTGCCAGGGGCTGCGGCACGCCTCGCGAGGAGACGCGACTCACAGCCAGTTCATCAGCGTGTCACCTTCGCTGTACTGGGCCGAGCCAGAGGTGTGCCCGTCGACCTTGAGACGGAGCTCGGTCGGCTGGTCGGCGTGGTAGAGCGCCTCGTCCTTGGTGATGAGGCCCTGCTCCAGAAGTCGCGACAGGGAGGCGGTGAAGGTCTGCATGCCTTCAGACGTACCCTGCTCGATGTAGGGGTAGATCTCGTTCGTCTTGCCCTCGAGAATAAGGCTGGTGACGGTGGAGGTAGCCACCATCACCTCGACCGCGGCCACGCGGCCCTGACTGTCGGCGCGCTGGAGCAGGCGCTGAGAGACCACGCCGCGGAGCGTGTTCGCCAGCAGCATGCGGAACTGGCGCTGCTGCTCGCCGGAGAACACGTCGATCATTCGATCGACGGCCTGAACCGCGTTCTGGGTGTGGAGCGTCGACAGCACCAGGTGGCCTGTCTCGGCCGCCACGGCCGCGGTCATGATGGTCTCGGCGTCGCGCATCTCACCGATGAGAATGACGTTCGGATCTTGACGCAGCGCCTGGCGCAGACCGTCTTGGAACGACTGCGTGTCGGCGCCGAGCTCGCGCTGGGTGATGATCGACTGCTTGTCCTTGTGCAGGAACTCGATGGGGTCTTCGATGGTGATGACGTGCTTCTTCTGGGTCGCGTTGATGTGATCGATCATCGCGGCCAGGGTCGTCGACTTGCCGCTGCCCGCCGGGCCCGTGACCAGCACGAGACCGCTGTGCCGCAGCGAGAGGTCTTTCAGCACCGGCGGCAGATGGAGGCTGTCGATGCTGGGCATCTCGGTGCGCAGCAGGCGGAACGCGGAGTGCACCGAGCCTCGGCTCAGGAACGCGTTGACGCGGAAGCGCGCCTCGGGAATGGCGTAGGCGAAGTCGAGATCCTTGCTCTGGAGGAGCTGACGGCGCTGGCTCTTCGAGATGGCCCCGAGGATGAGCCGCTTGCAGTCGTTGTCGGTGAGCACGTCGTTGCCCACGGGAATGAGCTCGCCATCGAGACGCACGGTGGGCGGTGAGCCGACCTTGAGATGGAGGTCGGAGGCGTTGTGCTTGATCATGACCTGCAACAGGTCGTGCAGCTCGAATCCGAGCTCGCCCTGGCTGGCGAACGACTCGAACGACTCAAGCTGCTCGAGGGCGTCGTCGATGGGCGCAACGAGCTTCGCCACCTTGCGCTCGACATCGTCGACCAGCTTCATGGCCACGTCGATGCGCTCGCGGCTGGTCTGCAGCTGGCGCGCGCTCTCTTCGAAGCGCTCGAGAAGCGGCTTGAGCCTCTCTTCGACCGCGTCGACCTGACGTACCGCCTCCTGCGAGCGCTCGATGGCGCCGTTGGCGGCGGTGAGGGTCTCCTCGACCTTCTTCGCGCCATCGCGGGCCGCGGCGAGCTCGGTGTCGAGGCGCTTGCCGAGCTGCTCGATCTCCGACTTCACGTTGCCGCCCACGCTGTCATGAAGCTCGGCCAGGCGCCCTTCGAGGGCGTCGGACTGGCTCTTCTGGCTGGTGGCGAGCGACTTCAGGGTCTCTGCAAGCGTCTTGCCCGAATGCCCGGAAGCTGACAGGGCGGCGGCGGCTTCGTCGAGCTCGACCCGAGCCATGGCGCCGGCCTCTTCCGCCTTGGCACGCGCGGCCTCAGAGGCCTGCTCGAGACTTTCGCGCATCTCCCGGATGCGGGCGTCGACCTGGCTCAGCCCTTCGGTGATCTTGCGGTCGATCTCGGGCATGCGATCGTCGATGGCACGTTTCGCGTCGGCAAAGCCGGTGCGGAACATCTCGGCATCGGCCTTGAGCGCGTCGATGTCTGCGACGAACTCGCCACGAGACTTCTCGACCTCGCCGATGCGGTCTTCGAGATCGATCTTGACCTGATCGAGCTGCTCGATGAGGTGGCCGTCGAAGCCCTCGACACGCGACTTCAGATCGGTGACGTCTTTCTCGATGGCCTCGAGAACCTCTGCGTTCTCATCGAACGCCACCTGCATGTTCTCAAGGGTCTCGCTCTTGAGGGTCTCGACCTCGTCGGCAACCTGAACGCTCTTGCCGATGGCGCGGGCCGCCTCATCGTTGACCTGCTTGAAGCGGCGAAGCACGTCGTCGAAGCGACGGTCGAGTGACTGGATGCGCGCCGCGACCTCAGGCGGAACCAGGCCAGAGATGTCGGGTGCGTCACCGCCTTCTTCTTCAGTGGCGGCCTCGCTCTCGGAGGCGCCATCTGCGTCCGGGCGAACGCCCCCGGAAACGCGACGGATCTTTCTCGACCGACCTTCTGTGGAAGTCACGTGGATACTCTCCTTACCCTGAGACGCACGGCACGAGGGGTTGACGCAGCCCTCGCCGGGTTCGATCGCCGCCCGCAACGAGGCGCTTGGCGGACGTCACCGCAGTCACGATGACCAGAAAAGGTTCGCCGAGACAGGCCAGAACCCTTCATTGAATCGTTCTGCACGCCCGCGTCGACACACGGGCTCAGCCCGGCGCGCCGATGGCCGCCTCCACCGTCGACAGGAGCGTGCCCGCAGACACCAGCCTTCCGACGGTCTGGATGTCGTCGCAGAGCACCCGATCCGACTCGAGCGGGCGAACGTGTGCCCGCACGGTCTCGTAGGCTGCCCGGGTACCCCGCCCGAACGCCGGTGGATTGCGGAAGTCGAGGGCCTGCGCGGCGCACATGGCCTCGATGCCGAGAATGGTGAAGGTGTGCTCGACCAGGCGCGCCAGCTTGCGCGCCGAGGTCATGCCCATGCTCACGTGGTCTTCCTGCCCTGCCGAGGTGGGAATCGTGTCGACGCTCGACGGGTGGGCCAGCACCTTGTTCTCGGACGCCAGGGCGGCCGCGGTGTACTGGCTGATCATGAGGCCCGAGTGAAGCCCGCTGCCCCGAGAGAGGAACGGGGGCAGGCCGCTCAGCGCGGGATCGAGCAGACGATAGGTGCGCCGCTCGGAGATGTTGGCGATGTAGGTGAGCCCGATGGCGGCGCTGTCCATCGCCAGCGCCACGGGCGCGCCATGGAAGTTGCCACCGCTGATGATGAGCCCCTCCTCCGGGAACACGAGCGGGTTGTCGGTGGCGGCGCACAGCTCGCGCTCGATGGCGTCTTCAGCATAGCGGTGCACGTCGCGAGCCGCCCCGTGAACCTGCGGGATGCAGCGCAGGGAATAGGCGTCTTGCACCTGCGAGCAGTCCTTGTGCCCCTGGATCAGCGGGCTGTCGGCCAGGATCTCGCGCATGTGCGCGGCCACCGCGGCCTGTCCGGGCTGACGGCGAACGTCGTGGAGGCGCGCGTGCATGACCGAGTCGGTGCCCATGAGCGCCTCGAGCGACATGGCCGCCACGACGTCGGCGGTGCGCAGCGCAACGTCCATGTCGTGCATGGCGAGAGCGCCGTACGCGGTCATTGCCTGGGTGCCGTTGATGAGGGCCAGGCCCTCCTTCGCCCCGAGCTGCAGCGGCGCGAGACCCGCCCGCTTGAGCGCCCGCGCCGCGCTCATGCGGCGTCCCTCGCAGAAGATCTCGCCCTCTCCGATGAGCGCCAGCGACAGGTGCGCGAGAGGAGAGAGATCTCCGCTTGCCCCCACCGAGCCCTGCTGCGGCACCACCGGATGCAGGCGATGGTTGAGCAGGTCGATCAGCGCTTGAATCACCTCGAGACGAACGCCGGAGTAGCCCTGCGCGAGCGCCGACGCCCGCAGGAGGAGCATGGCGCGCACCTTCTCCTCGGGCATGGGCTCCCCTACTCCCGCGCAGTGGCTCCGAACGAGGTTGCGCTGCAGATCACTGATGTCGCGTGGAGAGATGCGCACCGAAGCGAGCGACCCGAAGCCCGTGTTGACCCCGTAGGCCGTACGACCGCTGGCGAGCCATTCCTCGATGAACCGCCGCGAGCGCCGCACCCGCTCGAAGCACGCGGGGCCGAGCTCGACCCGCACCCCATCACGGGCCACCCGGGCCACATCGGAGACCGTCAGGCTGTGATCCCCGACGCAGAGCGACTCAGCCGCCATGGCTCGGCGCTTCGAGGTCAAGGATCTTGATCATGCGCTTGCGCTCCTCGGCGTACCCCATGCGCTCGTAGAAGCGCACGGCGCGCTCGTTCGCCGTGGTGACACCCAGGCCGATGTACTTGAATCCGCGCGAGCGCGAGAAGTCTTCCGCGCGGCGCATGAGCGCCTGCCCCACCCCGTGGCTCCACGCGTCGGGAACCACCGCGAGGTCGAAGATCCAGCCCTGCGACTCGCCCGTCGACGACTCAGTGTAGCCGCAGACGATGACCACATGGCCCAGGAAGCGGCCGCTCCCCTCCTCCTCTGCCATGAAGATGCCCACGTGAGGCTGATGGATGGCGTCGTTGAGCGCCAGCAGGTCGCGGCGACGGAACTCCTGCACCTCGGTGGGGGGTATCTCACGAAACGGAGAGACGCTGTGCGAGACAGCATCTACCGCCAGATCTACAACCTTGGGCAGATCCTCGACGCGAGCCGCGCGAATGGTGAAGCCCATCAGACCGCCCTCCCACGGGTGCCGCGACGCGCGCCGGCCGCGCCTGCGTGGAGCGTCTGCGCGTCAGAGCACGCTGCAGGTCGAGCAGGCCTGGGTCGCGCACGACGAGCACCCGCTCTTCGACTCTGAGCGCTCGGTGGTGTCGCCGTCGATGGGGCCGGGGGCAAAGCCTCCGAGCCGGAAGGGGGAGAAGCGCCGAGAGACGGCACCGCCGCAATCAGCGCAGACAACGCTGGTTGCGTCGGCCACCGTGCGGCAGAACTGCTCGAACGTGATCTCGCACGCCGCGCATCGGAAGTCATAGATGGGCATGAGGCCAATATAGCAGAGCCCTCTCGTTTGTTCAAACCGCGCGCGCTCACGCCGGCGCCGTGACGCCCTCCGTCGGCGCCCACTTGAGCACCGGGTTGCGCGCCGCGGTCACCTCGTCGAGACGTCGCACCGGCAGGGTGCGGGGCGCCCCCACGACGCTCTCGGGGCTGTCCGCCGCGCGATGCGCGATGTCGACCAGGGCCTCGGCGAAGGCGTCGAGGGTCTGACGCGACTCGGTCTCGGTCGGCTCGATCATGATGGCTTCCTCGACGATGAGGGGGAAGTACACCGTGGGCGCGTGAAAGCCGTAGTCGAGCAGCTTCTTGGCGATGTCGAGGGCACGAACGCCCTGCTTCTTCTGGCGCTTGCCGGTGAGCACGAACTCGTGCATGGCGCGACGATCAAACGCCAGATCGTATGCGCCACGTACCTTCGCGAGCACATAGTTGGCGTTGAGCACGGCGTTCTCGCTCACCTTGCGCAGCCCGTCCGGACCGTAGGCGCGGATGTAGGCGTAGGCGCGGGCGAGCATGCCGAAGTTGCCATTGAACGACCGCACCCGTCCGATGGTGTGCGGCGCATCGACGAGATGGGCGCGACCGCCCTCGGTGGTGACGAGGGGGCTGGGCAGGAAGTCGACGAGCTCGCCTCGGGCCCCCACGGGTCCGGAGCCGGGGCCACCGCCGCCATGCGGCGTGCTGAAGGTCTTGTGCAGGTTGATGTGCACCAGGTCGAAGCCCATGTCGCCCGGACGGGCCTTGCCCATGAGCGCATTGAGATTGGCCCCATCGTAGTACAGCAGCGCGCCCACCTCACGCAGGCGCTTCGAGATGCGCACGATGTTCTCTTCGAACACCCCGAGCGTGCTCGGATTGGTGAGCATCATGCACGCGGTGTGCTCGTCGACGACCTTGTCGAGGGCGTCGAAATCAACGTTCCCACGGTCGTCTGACTTCACGGTCACCACGTCGAAGCCGGCCAGGCGCGCACTCGACGGGTTGGTGCCGTGCGCCGAGTCAGGGATGATGACCTTGTTGCGCGGCTGCCCCTTCTTCTTGAAGTAGGCCCGCACCATGAGCAGGGCGGTCATCTCGCCGTGCGCACCCGCGGCGGGTTGCAGCGTGAAGCGGTCCATGCCGGCCACGCCGCACAGGGCGCACTCGAGCATGGCCATGAGCTGCAACGCGCCCTGGGCGTCTTCTTCCGGCTGGTTGGGGTGCAGCCAGGCAAACCCCGGCAGGCGCGCCACGCGCTCGTTCACCTTGGGGTTGTACTTCATGGTGCACGAGCCCAACGGATAGAAGTGGGTCTCGATGCAGAAGTTGAGGTGCGACAGACGCGTGAAGTGGCGGAGCAGATCGAGCTCCGACACCTCCGGCAGCGCGGGCACGCTCGCGGTCGTGAGGCCCGCCTGCTCGAGGTCGCTCAGCGACACCTCGGGGGTGTCGTCGGGAGGCGGCGCCACGCCGCGGCGTCCCGGGACGCCGATTTCAAAGATCAGGGGTTCAGCGAACTGCATTCGACTCTCCAGCACTTTCTCGGCGCGGCCTCCTTCGGCGAGACCCGCGCCGTGCAATCAGCGCAGCGCGGGGCTGCGCAGCGAGGCGAGGGCCTCCACGACCCGATCGATGTCGGCTCGGGACAGCACCTCGGTGGCACAGAACAGCATGTGCTCGGCCATCTCGGGGTAGTGGCGGCCCAGTGCGTAACCGCCGACGATGTCGTGCGCGGCAAGCGTCGCGTTGATCTGCGACGGCTCGACCGTGGCGCGCATCGCGAACTCGTGGTAGAAGGGCTTGTCGAAGCTCGGCGTCAGCAGGCCGGTCTCGACGAGCCGCTGGCGCAGGTAGCGGGCGCGACGGGCGCTGGCCCCGGCGATCTCCGACAGCCCCTGGGGACCGATGGCGCCCAGCCAGACCGTCACGGCCAGCGCACAGAGCGACTGGTTGGTGCAGATGTTCGAGGTGGCCTTCTCACGACGGATGTGCTGCTCTCGTGTCTGCAGGGTAAGGCAGAACCCGCGCCGCCCGTCGAGATCGGTGGTGAGCCCCGCAAGACGCCCTGGCAGGCGCTTCACGAACTCTTCTTTCACCGCGATGAAGCCCACATACGGCCCGCCATAGCTGAGCGGAAGCCCCATGGCCGCCGCCTCGCCCACCGCGATGTCGGCGCCCCACTGTCCGGGACGGCGCAGCAGCCCCCAGCACGTGGGGTCGGTGGTCACCGCCACGACCTTCACGTCGTGGGCGTGTGCGTGCGCCACGAGGGCTTCGCTGGCCTCGACGATGCCGAAGAAGTTCGGATCCTGCACGATGAGGGCGGCCACGTCTGGCCCCATGAGATCGCGGGCGGCGTCGTGATCGGTGATGCCGTCGCGCAAGGGAACCTCGACCACCTCGACCTCCCCCGCGGCGGCGAAGTAGGTCTTCAACACCTCTCGGTACTCCGGATGCACCGCCCGCGACACCACGACGCGCGAGCGACCCGTCGACGCCACCGCCAGCGTGGCGGCCTCGGCGGTGGCGCTGGCGCCGTCGTAGAGCGAGGCGTTCGACACGTCGAGACCGGTGAGCCGGCAGATCATCGACTGGAACTCGAAGATGGCCTGCAGCGTTCCCTGGCTGGCCTCAGGCTGATATGGAGTGTAGGCGGTGGCGAACTCGCCGCGCGAGATCACCGCGTCGACCGCGCTGGGGATGAAGTGGCGATAGGCGCGGCCGGGGGAATGGCCATCTCACCCTTGAAGCGCACCTCGGGGGGGATGTCGGCGAACAGGTCATCGATGGTGGAGACGCCGATGACGTCAAGCATCTGACGCGTCTCTTCAGCGGTGTGCGGCAGGTACCCCATGATCAGCCCACGTGCTTTGCGTAGTCGGCCGACGACATGAGCTTGTCGAGGGCGCCGCCGTCGGTGATCTCGACCTTGAAGAGCCAGCCTTTGCCGTAGGGATCTTGATTGACCCACTCCGGATGGAACTCGGCGTTCTTCTTGCCGTCGATGCGCGAGAGCAGGCTCTCGTTGCGCTCGGTCACGCGACCCGTCACCGGTGAGAACAGGTCGGATGCGGTCTTCACCGATTCGATGGCGCCGCACTCCTTCATGTAGGTCACGCTGGCGCCCGCGTCAGGCAGCTCCATGTCGACGATGTCGCCCAGCGCATCTTGCGCGAAATCGGTGATGCCGACCGTGACGGTGTTGCCGTCGACGCGCACCCACTCGTGCTCTTCACTGTACTTGAGATCTTCGGGATACATGCGGTTCGCTCTCCTCGGAATGTGGGATGGGGGGGATTCTTGCGGTTTCCCGCAAGGCGCCAGGGGTCAGCTCGATCTCACCGAGCCGCGATGGAACGGGGTCTTCACAACGACAGCGCGGCACGGGGCCCCGCGAACGATGACGTCGAGCTCGGTGCCGATGGCGTGCAGCTTCGCCTCGCTGCGCTCGACATAGGCCAGGGCGATGGCCTGCTCGAGGGTTGGCGAGAAGGTGCCGCTGGTGACCACGCCCACGGGGCGGCCATCCTTGTGCACCTCGAAGCCGTGGCGCGGAACGCCGCGCTCGAGCATCTGAAGGCCGACAAGCACCCGCGCTGATCCTTCGGCCTTCACGGCCTCGAGGACCTCGCGCCCCACAAAGGCCGGCTTGGCGAGCTTCACCACCCAGCTCAGGCCCGCCTCGATGGGATTGGTGTGCTCATCGAGCTCATTGCCGTACAGCGCGTACTTCGCCTCGAGACGAAGCGTGTCACGGGCGCCGAGGCCGATGGGCCGCCCACCGTGGGGCTTCGCGGCCGCGTACACCGCGTCGAAGAGGGCCGTGGCGTGCTGGTTCTCGACGTAGAGCTCGAACCCGTCTTCGCCCGTGTATCCCGTGCGCGAGATGATGCACGGAACACCGGCCACGGTGACCAGGGGGCGCTTCGTAAGCCACTCGCCGTCGAAGTGGTAGTATGCGATCTTCGTGATGTCGACCGATGCCAGCGGCGCGAGGATCGCTTCTGCCTTGGGACCCTGCAGCGCGATGAGGGCCACGTCGTCGCTCACATCGGTGACGGTGATGCCGCCAGGCGCCTTCATGCGGAACCAGGCGTGCATCTTGTCGCGATTCGAGGCGTTCACCACGAGCATGAGGTGGCTCTCGAAGCGGTAGACGATGATGTCGTCGAGGATGTTGCCGCGCGGGTTGCACACCACCGTGTACATGGCCGCGCCTGGCTTCAGGGTCGAGATGTCGTTCGATACCAGGCCGTTGACGAACTCGACGCACTGGGCCACATCGTCGGCGCGCACCTCGAGCTCGCCCATGTGCGTGAGATCGAACAGGCCGGCCTCGGCGCGCACCGCACGGTGCTCTTCGATGATGCCGGTGAACTGGATGGGCATCTCCCAGCCGGCGAAGTCGACCCACTTGCCGCCGAACTCGCGCAGGCGATCGTAGAGCGGGGTACGCTTGAGCTTCGTCTTGGTCTCGGTCATGGGTGTGGCTCCTCGTCTGTGGGCAAAGGGGCGCTTACCTTCTTCGAGCCCCCTCGATCTCCTGCGCCTCAGGCGTGGGCGACCCACCACGCTGGGAGGCGCGCGTCGACCCAGGCGCCGATGCGCGCCACCACGGCATCGCGCTCGCACCCCGTGAGCATGTCGTGCGCCGATCGGGAGAAGCGGGCCAGCTCACGGTCGCGAGACGACACCCCCTCGAGAATCGCGCGGGCGGACCGCGGACGCACCGTGGCGTCGTTCCAGGTCTGCACGGCGAGGATGGGGGCCGTGACCTCAGACAGTCGGCCCCGCACCACCTTCTGGTAGTCGAGCAGCGTGCGCACTCCACTGAGGGGGAAGCGGGCATAGGTGGCCGACTCCCCCGGCATATGGGCCTCGGGCGCCCCCTTCCACCACGTCTTGAACGGAGCGATGAGCGACAGCAGCGGCAGCAGCGGCGACGACAGCTCGAGGGCGCCGGCGATGGTCACCACCCCCGCCACGCGCTCTCGATGACGCGAAGCCAGGTCGAGGGCCACGAGCCCTCCCATCGACAGCCCCATGACCAGCACGCGAGCGTCGTCGGCGGCCAGCGCCTCGAAGGCCCGCTCACCGTCCTCGTACCAGTCGCGCCACGTGACGCCAAGCAGGTCTTCGGGCACCGTGCCGTGGCCACGCAACGTCGGGATGGCGTACTCGAGGTCGCGGGCCGCGCACATGGGGGCCAGGGCGTCGACCGTCGACGGGCTTCCGGTGAAGCCGTGCAGGATGAGCGCGCGCAGCGATCGACCCGTGGTCACGACGTGTACACCTCCATGGCGGCCATCTCGGTGAGCGCGCTGCCCAGGGCGTCGACGTCAGCCTCGGTGCTCAGCAGGCCAGCGCTGGCCCGCACCGCGCCATCAGGCAACGTCCCCAGGAAGGCGTGGGCGTCCGGCGCGCACGAGAGCCCCGCGCCCACCGCGATGCCAAAGCTCTCATCAAGCACGCGCGCAACATCGACGGGGCTCCATCCGCGCAGACGGAACGACACGAGGGCGATGTCCGGCGCCGCTTCGAGCACCTCGAGGTGGGGCTCGAGAATCACGAGCTGGCTGAGCAGGCGCCGTGTCAGGTTGAAGTGGTGCTGGCGCACCCGCGCGAGTCCCCGCTCGCGCACAAACGCCAGCCCGGCGGCCAGCCCCGCGATGCCGGAGGCGTTCGGCGTCCCCGCCTCGTAGCGCCAGGGCAGCTCGACCGGATGGGTGAGGCGATCGGAGGCGAACCCTCCGGTTCCCCCCACCCGCCAGGGCGGCAGCGCAACGCCCTCGCCCACGTGCAGCACGCCCACGCCGCCCGGGCCGCAGAGGTTCTTGTGCCCAGAGAACGCGAGCAGATCGAACCGCGCGGCGTCGAGATCGAGCACCCCTACCGACTGCGTTGCGTCGACCAGCAGCGGCACGCCTCTCTCACGGCAGGCTGCGGCGGCCGCGGAGACGTCGTGCGCCACCCCGATGACGTTCGACACGTGACTGACGATGGCCAGGCGAACATCGTCGTCGAGCATGGCGCGGAACCGATCGATGTCGAGGCGCCGAGCCGCATCGAGGGGAGCGAGGCGTATCTCGGTGCACAGCCCTCGCGCCTGGGCGGCGCGAAGAGGGCGCATCACCGAGGCGTGCTCGAGGGGCGTGACCACCACCGCGCCGGGAGCGACGGCGAGCATGCCCGCAATGGCGCCGTTCAGCGAATCGGTGGCGCCCGCTGTGAACGCGACACGCGCGGCGTCGGGGGCGCCGATGAACGCGGCCACCTCGGCTCGGGCCTGCTCGATGGCCGCGCTCACGCGGCGAGCGCCCGCGTGCACCCCGCGACCGGGGCTGCCCGCGTCAGCGCGCAGGCTCGCGGCGACGGCGTCCACCACCGACGGCGGCTTGGGGTACGAGGTAGCGGCATTGTCGAGATAGATCACGTTCCCAGATCGAGCTCGTCTTCCTCAGAGAATTGCGGTGCAAGGTTGTATACCCGCGCCATGCCAACCGTCTTGTCGAGCACCGACTCGACGACGATGCGAAGATTCTGGTTCTCGACCACATCGCCCACCCGCGGTGGACGGCCGAGCTCGTCGACCACCAGCCCCGTGACGCGATCGATGCCCTCCCACTCGCAGTCGTCACGGTCGAAGGCGTCGGCCACGTCTTCGAGAGGCACGTCGCCCTGCACGCGCAGGCTGCCGTCCGGCAGCGTGGTGATGGGCTCGACCTCCTCGGCATCGAACTCGTCACGAACCTCGCCGAACACCTCCTCGACCAGGTCCTCCATGGTGACAAGGCCCGCGGTGCCGCCATTCTCCTCGAAGACCACGACCATCTGCACCCGCTCGTCGCGCATCTTCTCGAACACCTCGTCGGTGAGCATGGTCTCGGGCACGAACGGCAGGTCGCGCTTGATCTGGCGCACGGGACGATCGCCCGGGAAGCGCCGCCGGCTGCGGATGAGATCCTTCACGTGCACCATGCCGACGATGTGGTCCATGTCGCGCTCGTACACCGGGTAGCGGGTGTAGCCCTCGGCCACCACGAGCTTGAGGGCCTCATCGACCGTGGCGTCGACCGGCACGCCCACGATGCGGGTTCGCCCCACCATCACCTGGCGCACCGCCCGCTCGCCGAAGTCGATGACGTTCTGCATGAGCTCGTGCTCCTCGCCCTCGAGCATGCCCTTCTCGTGGCTCTCCTCCATGATGAGGCGGAGCTCCTCCGACGAGTAGACGAACGAGACGTCATGCGAGGCGGGCAGGCGGAGCAGGCGCAGCACCCCCTGCCCGATGCGGCTCAGCACCCACACCAGCGGCGCGAAGATGCGTCCGAGCACCAGCATGGGGCGGATGAGCATGAGAATCACGGGCTCGGCGCGGAGCAGGCCGATGCTCTTGGGCACCAGCTCGCCGAGCACGATGTGCCAGAAGGTGAGAAACGCGAGCACGATGACCGACGCCACCACGTGAGGATGCACCATGGGAAGGCGCTCCGCGAAATACCCCACCAGGCCGTGCTCGGCGTACATGCCCAGGAACAGGCTGGCCAGCGACAGCCCGAGCTGCGAGGTGGCCACGAAGTGCTCCTGGCGGCTCACCGTGCTGGCGGTCGCAAGAGCCAGGGCCGCCACCCGGTTCCCCTCCTGGGCGAGCTGCTCGAGGCGCGGCTTGGGGGCGGAGATGAGGGCGAACTCAGCGGCCACGAAGAAGCCGTTCGCAAAGATGAGGGCAAACGAGACCACGAGCAGCAGAACGAGCTCCACGGTCAGGCGTCTCCTCTCGCGTCTTTGCGCAGGCGCACGAGGTGCACGCGCCGGCCGCGGGCTTCCACCACGTCGAAGACGAGACCGGCGCCACGGGCGTGGTCGCCGGTCTGGGGGGCGCGGCCGAGCAGCTTCATGACCAGACCGCCCACCGTGGTCACGTCTTCCTCGTCACAGGCGTGATCGAGCTCCTCCTCAAGGTCGGCCAGCGAGAGATCGCCCCGAGCGAGCCAGGCGCCGTCGCCGTCGGGCTGGAGGCTGGGGGCCTCTCGGTCGAACTCGTCCTGCACGTCGCCGAGCACTTCCTCGAAGAGGTTCTCCATGGTCACGAGGCCCGCGGTGCCTCCGTACTCGTCGCCCACGATGGCCATCTGGGCCCGCTCACGCCGGAGGGTCTGCAGCACCTCGTCGCACTTCATGGCGAACGGCACCATGGGGATGGGGCGCAGCAGGCGATCCATGCTGATGGCGCGGCCCTGCGCAAGAGCGAGGGCCACGTCCTTGCAGTGGAAGAGCCCCACCACGTTGTCGATGTTGCGGTGGTACACGGGGATGCGCGTGTATGGGCTGGTGGCCGCCAGGTTGAGGATCTCGTCGGGCGCGGCGGTGCGATCGATGGCGCGCATGCGGGTGCGGGGAATCATCACCTCGCGCACCTGCCGCTCGCCGAAGCGCAGCACCCGAACCAGGCGCTTGTGCTCCTCGTCCTCGAACTCGCCCTTCTCGTGGCCCTTGATGATGAGCAGCTCGATCTCTTCCGGCGAGTGCACGTGTCGCTCGCCATGGAGCTCGATGCGCATCATCTTGAGGAACACGCGGGCCGTGGCGTCGATGACGTTGAGCGGCAGGGAGAAGGCCTTCTGACAGGCCGTGAGCACCACCGACAGCCACGTGGCAACCCGCTCCGGATAGCGCATGGCCACCGACTTGGGAACCAGCTCGCCCAGCACGACCTGCAGCGTGGTGAGCACGATGAGCGTCGCCACGGTCGCCACGGTGGCGGCCGTGACCGCGGACAGCCCCGTCTGCTCGAGGTACGGCGAGACCTGCGCGGCGATGGAATCCTGGCCGCTGGCGCCCAGGAACAGGCTCGACGCGGTGATGCCGACCTGGCAGGCGCCCACGTAGCGGCGCAGGCTGATGGGGTCGCGGATGTTGGGCAGCAGCAGGCGCGCGAGGGTGTTCCCCTCCTCGGCGAGCTGCTCGATGCGCACTACGGGCACCGACACCGAGGCGAACTCGGCCGCCACGAACACGGCGTTCACGAGCAGCAGGATGAAGATGGAGACGAGTGTCAGCAAGCGGCACGCTCCAGAGGAGCGGTCGCGCAGGGGAACGGGCGCCGGCAGGTACTTGGGGGAACGTCCACTAGTGTCGCTTCAGCAACGCGAGCAAAGGCATCAGCTTCGACGCAGCCCCCCCGATAGCCACGAGATCTGCCACGAGCATGAGTGCCATCACAGGGGGCCAGAGCCAGGCTACCCACCAGGCGTTGGCGTGGTGCGATGAATCGTCGAGCAGCGAGATGGGCACCAGGAAGGCGAGCACGGCGGCAACGGCAGACGCCACGACCATCTTGATGGCAAACGTCTTGGGGAACTCGGTCACAGGCCCTGGGCCGTGCATGGCCGCGTGAACCAGCCAGCCGATGGCCAGGAGCCAGA
>RGZZ01000021.1 GCA_010028905.1 Pseudomonadota bacterium
CCGCCAGTCGAGCCCGATGACGTCACCGCCCGCCGCGCGCATCTCCTCGAGCATCTCGCAGGTGTTGGTGCCGAAGTGGATGACCGGCACACCGGCCGCCGAGGCTCTCTTCAGCACCCGCATCGACCAGGGCTGCACGTAGCGCGCATAGTCACGCGGCGAGAGTGCTCCCACCCATGAGTCGAACATCTGAAGCGCCTGCGCCCCCGCCTCGGCCTGGGCCACGAGGAAGTCGCCGAGCATATCGGCGAGAAGCGCCATCATGTGCGCCCATAGATCGGGCGCCCCGTACATCATGCGCTTGGCATTGATGTAGGTGCGCGACCCGCCCCCCTCGATCATGTAGCTGGCCAGCGTGAACGGCGCGCCGCAGAAGCCGATGAGGGGCACGTGCGGGGGGAGCGCCGCACGCGTCAGACGGATGGCCTCGAGCACATAGCCCAGCGCCTCTCGCGGATCGAAGGTGCGCAGGCCGCGAACGTCATCAGCGGTGCGCACGGGGCGTTCGATGACCGGGCCCTCTCCGGCGGCGAAGTGGAAGGGCACCCCCAGCGCCGGCAGGGGCAGCAGGATGTCGGCGAAGATGATCGAGGCATCGAGATCAAAGCGCCGGATGGGCTGGAGCGTGACCTCGCACGCCAGCTCGGGAGCACGACACAGCTCGAGCATGCCGTGCTTCTCGCGCAGCGCGCGATACTCGGCCATGTAGCGACCGGCCTGCCGCATGAACCATACGGGCGTGCGGTCGACCGGCTGACGTCGGCAGGCGCGGATGAACGGACTTCCCTCGAGGGCTTCTGAAAGCGACGATTGGCGTGACATGGGTGCGCGAGTACGCCCAGCGCCCGCGTTATCCCTGCCCTTGGGCGGCTGCGCGCGCCTTCAGTCCTGCGTGACCGACGCAACCGTGGCAGGGCTGGACGCCCCGCCGATCTCGAGGCTCGCCTGCCAGGCGCGCAGGAAAGGCCACCAGATGAGCGCGCTGAGCGCCATGTTCACCGCGAGCAGCACAAGGGCGCGCCAGTCTCCAGTCGAGAGGGGAGCGCCCAGGAAGCACGGCAGGACCCACGGCACCTCGATGAATGGGCGGGCCACCAGGCCGAACCGCAGCGCCAGCCACGCCACACCCGCGCACGCCACGGGCGCGGCGATGAAGGGAACCGCGAACACCGGGCTGAGAACCACGGGAAGACCGAAGATGAAGGGCTCGTTCACATTGAAGAGGGACGGCACAAGGGCGAGGCGCGCCATGGCGCGCGCATGGGGATGGCGCGCGCGAAGCAGGAGGAGGACGGCCGGCAGCGTGGCGCCGGCCCCCCCGATCCAGACGAACCACTGATAGAACGGGTAGGCGGTGATGTAGGGCAAGGGCTGGCCGGCAAGATGCGCATCGCTGTTGGCCACGAGCCACTGCGTCCAGAACGTGAGGAAGAGGGCGTTGATCACCGAGACCCCGTGCACGCCGGCAAACTGCAGCAGGTGGAGCACGAGGTTGACAACGAGCACGCAGGCGAGGGAGTCACCAAGCGCCTCGAGGGGCGCGAGCGCCCAGACCAGCTCCTGGCGAAGATTGACGCCCAGGCAGTGGCGCACATACCAGACCAGCGTCACCGAGATGAGCATGGGGAGAAAGCTTCGAAACGCATCGCCAACAGCACGTGGCACGCCCTGGGCGTCGACGTCGCCCTCTGCTCCCGCCGTGCCTTCCGAGGGCTTCGGGCGGATGATGACGCGAGCGAGCTCCACCGACCCGAGGGCGCAGGCGATGGCCAGGAAGAGGCCCGCGGGACCGAGGTCCTCCATGACGACCACGCGGGCATTCTTCCCGTCGATCGCCGCCATCTGGGGAGCGGCCGTCATGAGGAACGTGGCCAGCGCCCCAGCGCATGATGGCATGACAGGCAGGCTGTACTGCCGCGCCAGGCTCCCCGCAACCGTGCAGACCACGTACAGGCTGAGCAGCGCCATGGTCAGCCGATAGGGGACGAGGAGCACGTCAGCGTTCGTCATGTACCACGCGATCGGCGCCCACTGCAGGAAGCCCGGGACACCGTGGGCGTCGATGAAGCGGCACACATCCTTCTGGGCGCCGAGCAGCAGGAAGGTGCTGCCCACGAGAATGATGGGCACGGCCGAGATGATGCCGTCGCGCAGCGCGATCAGATGGCGCTGGCGGCCCAGTCGCTCGAGCAGCGACAGGAGTGCCGGGGGCAGCGGAGGAGAAGCGGGGTTCGTCATGGCGCTTGCAGGTTGGCCCTCCATCAGGCGCTTTCCTTCGTGGCCTCGCTCGCCGGATCGTGCGCTGAAGCCCCACCGGCGGGCCTCCAAAAAAAGTCGTTAGATTCGTCGCACTTCATGGAATCATGTGGAGGAGGCGGCACGGGCCGTGGTGAATTGTGCGCGACCGCGAGCGTCGAACGGCGAATTCCCATGCCTGGCGCAGCATCCACACCACAAGCTTCCCGAAGTCCCTCCTCCGCCCGGCCGACCCATGCGCGTGCACAGACACGCGGTCGGCCCCTCGCCGGTCAAGAGGGGGCCTGCGAGGAAAGATGCAGGAGAGAACCCCATGAGCACCCCCACCACACACGCGCCCGGGGCAGGCGTCGCGACGGCAGTCAGACCGTTGTTCGACGAGCAGCCCAACGATGAGTCGACCCCCCACGACGCATCGTCAGACAGCGAGGGCGCGCAGACCGGACCCGAGGTCTCCATTCGTGATGAAGCCGAGATCGTCCGGGTCCTCAGCCAGGAGATCAACGCAAACATCGAGCAGGTCCGCGCCACCCTCACCCTGCTCGAAGACGGCGCCACCGTGCCGTTCATCGCCCGCTACCGCAAAGAGGTCACCCAGAACCTCAACGAGGTGCAGATCCGGCTGCTCAACGAGCGTCGCCGCTACTTCAGCGACCTCCTTGCCCGCCGCGCCACCATCGTCAGCACCATCGAGTCGCAGGGCCTTCTCACCGCCGAGCTGCGCGCGTCCATCGAGGGCTGCCTCGAGCGCACGCGCCTCGAAGACCTCTACCTGCCCTACCGCCCGAAGCGCCGCACCCGCGCCATGGTCGCGGTCGAGAAGGGTCTCGAGCCGCTGGCCCGCGTGGTGTACCAGCAGAGCGAGCACGACACCGCAGTAAAGCTCAACGAGGCCGCTGACGCGCTCATCAGCGACGAGAAGGGCCTCGCCAATCGCGATGAGGTCTTCGCAGGGGTGCGCGACGTCATCGCCGAGTGGATCGCAGAAGACGCCGACCTGCGCCAGATCGTTCGCGACCTCATGTTCCGCGAGGGCGAGGTCCGCTCGAAGGTTCGGTCACCCCGTGCGACCGAAGCCGCCGCCGAGGCGCCCGCCGAGGCCGGCGCGAGCGACGAGCGCGCGCGCGCACGCGCAGCCCGCGCCGCGCAGAAGGCACGCGAGCGCGAAGAGGCGCTCGCCCGCTACAAGATCTATCACGACTTCCATGAGAGCGTGCGCACGATTCCCTCCCACCGCATCATGGCCATCCGCCGCGCCGCCCGCGAGGAGATCCTCACCTACAGCGTGGAGATCGACACCGAGCGCGCGCTCCAGCACCTGCGCCCCCATCTCATCGTCAACCTGGCGGGGCCGCACACCATCCACGTCGAGGCGGCGCTTGTCGACGCCTACAACCGCCTGATGAAGCCGTCGATCGAGACCGAGGTGAAGCAGGCGCTGCGCAAGCAGGCTGACAACGAAGCCATCCGCGTGTTCACCGAGAACCTCGAGAACCTGCTGCTCACGCCGCCGGGCGGCTCGCTCGTGGTGATGGGCCTCGACCCGGGCTTCCGCACGGGCTGCAAGGTGGCCGTGGTCGACACGACAGGCAAGCTCATCGATCACGCCACCATCTACCCGACTGAGCCGCGCAACGACGAGCGAGGCGCGGAGAAGGTGCTCAACAGCCTCATCGATCGATACGGCGTGGGTGCCATCGCCATCGGCAACGGCACCGCCTCGCGTGAGACGCACAGCTTCGTGCGCCGCATGATCGCCAAGCGCGCCAACAGCGCGGGCCTGTTCGCCATGGTGGTGAACGAGGCGGGCGCGTCGGTGTACTCGGCGTCCGACGAAGCGCGTGAGGAGTTCCCCGATCTCGACGTCACGGTGCGTGGCGCGGTCTCCATCGCACGGCGGCTCCAAGACCCCCTGGCCGAGCTGGTGAAGATCGACCCGCGCTCGCTCGGCGTTGGCCAGTACCAGCACGACATCGATCAGAAGCGCCTCCGTCAGGCGCTGCACGACACCGTCGAGTCTTGCGTGAATCGCGTCGGCGTCGACCTGAACACCGCATCTGTGGCGCTGCTGCGCTACGTCGCCGGCATCGGCGAGAAGGTGGCGCAGGCCATCGTGAAGCGTCGCGATGACAGCGGTCCCTTCGGGAAGCGCAACGATCTGCTCTCGGTCACCGGCATCGGCCCCAAGACCTTCGAGCAGGCGGCAGGCTTCCTGCGCATCCGGGACGGGGCCGTGGCCCTCGACAACACCGGCGTGCACCCCGAGTCGTACGCGGTGGTCGACGCCATCGCGCGCTCGCTCGGCATCGATGTCGACCTGCTGATCCACACCCCGGAGAAGCTCACCCAGGTCAACAAGGAGACGGTGACCACCGAGACCCAGGTCGGCGGCTTCACCCTCTCTGACATCCTCGACGAGCTGGGCAAGCCCGGCCGCGATCCTCGCGAGAAGTTCGTGGTTCCCGAGTTCCGCGAAGACGTGCACCGCCTGGAAGATCTGAGCACCGGCATGGAGCTTGAGGGCACCGTCACCAACGTGGCCAACTTCGGCGCCTTCGTCGACATCGGCGTGCATCAAGACGGTCTCGTCCACGTGTCTGAGCTCTCTCACCGATTTGTTCAAGACCCGCGCGAGGTCGTGCGGGTCGGTGACATCGTGAAGGTTCGGGTGCTCTCGGTCGATCACGACCGCAAGCGCATCGCCCTCTCGATGAAAGCGGTGGGCAGCCCCGAGATGCCGGTGGAGCGTCCGCAGCAGCGGCGCGAGCCGGTTGCCCCCCGTCCGCGACCCCAGCACGATCGCGGGTTCGACGGTGGCCATCGCGGCGACGAGCGTGGCGAGACCCGCACCTTCAGCGCGCCGACACCCGCGCCGGCTTCGGCTCAGGTCGAGGCGCCGAGCAACTATGTGCCCGGCAGCTGGAAGCGCTCGACCGCATCGCCGACCGCCGCCCCTTCAAAGGCGCGAGCCAAGGCCCTGAAGACCACCACCGCGGCAACCAAGGCCGTCGAGAGGACCGCCACGGAGACGCCCAGCGAGGTGTCGGAGCGCATCCGCCTGCTGCAGGAGCGCTTCAACCGCAACCGCTGACGCTGCTTCTGCGCAGCTGACGCAAGAGAGCGCCCCCGTCCGGCTGGTCCGGGCGGGGGCGCTTCTCTCTGTGCCGTGAAGGATCCAACCCGACTCAGTCAGCCGTGACCCGCAGCGAGATGTCGAGCGAGGGGCTCGAGTGCGTGAGTGCCCCCATCGAGATGTAGTCGACCCCCAGCTCGAGCAGGCCCGGCAGCGTGGCGGCCGTGACGTTGCCTGACACCTCGACGCGCGCGCGACCTGCGATGATGTCGGGTCGCTCGGTGAGCGCGTCGCGCAGCTGCTCGAGGTCTTCGACCTCGACCTCTACCGTTGCCGTCACTGGCGCGGACGCACGCGCGCGACGAATCGCCTCGGACGGAGAGGCGAACTTCAGATGGTTGTTCTTGATCATCACCGCGTCGAACAGCCCGATGCGATGGTTGAAGCCGCCGCCCGCGCGCACCGCGGCCTTCTCGAGCGCCCGCATGCCGGGCGTGGTCTTGCGCGTGTCGAGCAGGCGCGTGCGCGACCCTTCGAGCAAGGCAGCCACCCGCGCCGTAGCCGTGGCGACTCCGCTCAGACGCTGCACGAAGTTGAGCGCGACGCGCTCGCCGCTCAGAATCGACCGCGCAGGCCCTGTCACCTCAGCCAGCTGCGTGCCCGGCGACACGCTGGCCCCTTCGGCAAGAAGCTCGCTGAACACGCATCGAGGGTCGAGCACCTCAAAGGCGCGACGAGACGCCACAAGCCCAGACATAACCCCCTCGGCCTTCGCCACGAACACGGCGCGCGCCGTGGCGTGAGAAGGCACGACGGCCAGCGTGGTGAGATCGCCCGTGCCCAGATCTTCGTCGAGCGCGGCCTGTACAATGCGGTCGATGGCGGAAAGCAACATGCCTCCCGCTTCGAAACAGCCGAGAGCGTCCCCTCCCGTGCGCCGTGACGCCAGCGGCCGGAGTTCTCTGGCTCGGCAGGAATCAAACGGCTCGCAGCGACAACCCCCCCTGCATGCGCACCCTCCAGATGTTCATCAACGGCCAGCTCGTCGATAGCCCCGAGCACTTCGACGATATCGATCCCGCCACCGGAAACACCATCGCCAAGGTCGCGCTGGCAACCCCGACCCACGTCGATCAGGCCGTCGAGGCCGCTCGAAATGCCCTGAAGGGCGACTGGGGACGCCTGACGCTGCAGGCGCGCCAGCAACTGCTCAACCGCGTGGCCGATGGCATCATGGCGCGCTTCGATGACTTTGTCGAGGCCGAGGTGAGAGACACCGGAAAGCCCGTCACCACGGCCCGCAGCCTCGACATCCCGCGAGGCGCCGCCAACTTCCGCATCTTCGCCGATCTGATGCGCGGCCTGTCGACCGAGTGCTTCGAGACCGACACCGACGACGGCCGCGGCGCCCTCAACTACGCCTTGCGCTCCCCGCTCGGCGTCATCGGGGTGGTGTGCCCCTGGAACCTTCCGCTGCTGCTCATGACCTGGAAGGTCGCCCCCGCCCTCGCCGCCGGCAACGCGGTGGTGGTGAAGCCCTCTGAAGAGACGCCAGCCACGGCGACGCTGCTGGGCGAGGTGATGCGCGACGCCGGGGTCCCCGCGGGCGCCTACAACGTGGTGCACGGATTCGGCCCGGGCAGCGCGGGCGAGTGGCTCACCAGCCATCCCGGCATCAACGCCATCACGTTCACGGGGGAGAGCCGAACCGGCTCGACCATCATGCGCGCGGCGGCAGCCGGCGTGAAACCCGTCTCGTTCGAGCTGGGTGGCAAGAACGCCGCGGTCATCTTCGCCGACAGCGACTTCGACGCCGCGGTTGCCGGCACGGCGCGATCGACCTTCACCAACAGCGGTCAGGTGTGTCTGTGCAGCGAGCGCGTCTACGTCGAGCGCCCCATCTACGAGCGGTTCGTCGAGGCGCTCGCAGCCGAGGCGCGCAGGCTGAAAGCCGGCGACCCCTTCGACCCCGCCACCACCCTGGGCCCCATGATCTCGAAGACCCATCGCGAGAAGGTGCTCTCGTACCTCGCGCTGGCCCGCACCGAAGGAGCGCGCGAGCGAACGGGCGGACACGCGCCCGCGCTAGAAGCCCCGTATGACAGCGGCTTCTTCGTCGAGCCGACGGTCTGGACCGACCTGCCGGAGTCGGCGCGGTGCGTGCGCGAAGAGGTGTTCGGCCCCGTGTGCCACGTGCGCCCCTTCGATGATGAAGACGAGGCCGTGTCGCTCGCCAATGACTCTGACTACGGCCTGGCCGCCGCCGTGTGGACGCGCGATCTCTCACGCGCCCATCGCGTGGCGAGGCGCATCGAGGCCGGGCTGGTCTGGGTGAACACCTGGTACCTGCGCGACCTGCGCACCCCATTTGGCGGCATGAAGCTGTCCGGACTCGGACGCGAGGGCGGACGGCACTCATTCGATTTCTACTCGGAGCTGCGCAATGTCTGCATCAAGCTGTGACAACGGAACAGGATACCTCCTTGCCGATCGGGCCCAACCCCTGGCGGCCTACCCGCACATGCGCGAGGCAAACGGCTTTCTGTTCGTCTCCGGCATCTCGTCACGGCGACCCGATGGCACGGTCGACGGCGTCGAGACGCGAGACGGCGCGGTAATCACCGACATCCGCGCCCAGACCCGCGCGGTCATCGAGAACATCAAGACCATCCTCGGCGCGGCGGGCGCGGGGCTCGAGAACATCGTGACCCTCACCGCCTACCTCGTCGACATGGGCGAGTTCGGCGGCTACAACGCGGTCTACAACGAATACTTCACCGCCGAGCGCGGCCCGTCGCGCACCACCATCGGCGTCGCCTCGCTGCCCGGCCCGCATCTTCGCATCGAGATCACCGCCGTGGCGAAGGCGCCGAACCAGACTGCGGCCGCACCCGCACCATCACTCGACGCCCGCCTGCAGCCGCTGGCCGATCGACTGTTCGAGGCTCAGGCCACGAGCACGCCGTGCGATCCGCTCTCTGAGAGCCTTCCCGATCTGACGGTGGCCGAAGCCTACGCCATCGCCCGCGCCAACCTCACACGGGGCGGCAGCCGTCAGGTTGGGTGGAAGGTGGGTCTCACCAGCACCGCCGTGCAGACCTGGCTTGGGGTCACAGAGCCGGATTTCGGCGGCCTCACCGAGGCCATGTCGGTGAATGACGGAGACCGTGTCGACATCGCCTCGTTGCTGCAGCCGCGCGTGGAAGGCGAGGTGGCCTTCGTGCTCGCCCGCGATCTGCCTGGCCCTGTCGTGAGCGACGCCGACGTGATGGCGGCCACGGCCTTCGTGGTGCCCTGCATCGAGGTCATCGACTCGCGCGTGCGCGACTGGAAGATCACGCTCGTCGACACGGTGGCCGACAATGCGTCGAGTGCGCGCTTCGTGCTGGGCCGTCGCCAGCGCAGGCTCGAAGACCTCGATCTGCGCATGGCCGGCATGGCGCTTCGCCGCAACGGTGACGTGGTGTCGACCGGCGCCGGCGCGGCCTGCCTCGATCACCCGGTCAAGGCCGTGCGCTGGCTGGCCGAGAAGCTGGCAAGCCTCGGGCACATGTTGCGTGCGGGCGATGTGGTGCTCAGCGGCGCCCTCGGTCCGGTGTGCCCCGTTTCCAGCGGCGACCACATCGAGGTGGAGATCAGCGGTCTGGGAACGGTGTCGGCGCGCTTCTGAAGGCACGGGCGCGGAGCAGCGCCGCCCGCAGCTCGTCCTTCGAGCGGAAGCCGGCTTCCTCCATCCACTCGGAGAGCCCGGTGTCGATCTGGCACTCGCTCTCGGTGACGTGCTCGACGAAGAGCGCGTCGAACGCAGCTGACGCATCGGTTGATTCATCGATGCTCAGTTCACCGTTCTCGCCACACGCGGCGCGCTCGACCGCAGCGGCGTGTCGGGCCGCGGCCACGTAGCGATCGCGCAGGCGCAGCTCGTCAAGCACGAGGCCGGTGTTGCGCTCGAGGAACATGCGCGCCGAGAGCCAGCGCTGCATGGCGCGGCACAGCGCCACCTCACGGAGCAATGCGCGCATCTCGCCCGCATCGATATCGTTGGCCATGCGCCACACATCGTAATCGGTGTCGCTCTCGAGGTTGCGGCGACGGCGGAACCGTCTCTCCTCGTGGGTGATGTCGGCTTCGGAGACCGTGACGTCGAGTGAGCCCGCGAGCAGGGCCACCAGCCTGCGATTGGCGGCCTGAAGGCCCATGTCGAGAAAATCGGGCTGATGCAGCGCTGCCGTCTTTGCGATGGTCTCGAACGAGACCTCGACCCCATCGTGACAGACCTTGCGGTCGAGGGTGTCGAGCACGTTGAACAGGTACGAGCGCTCGAACGTGAACGCCGCAGAAGGCGTCGCTCGAGCGACCTCCCCGTCGGCGATGAGGGCGAGCATCTTCTCGGCATCTCGACGCTTGAGATCAACGTAGCTGCTCGCGAAGAAGGCGGCAGTGCGCGCGCAGGTCGCCTCTTCCACCCCAGCGGCCAGCCAGCGTGTCCGCATCTCTGCGACGGTGCGATCACCGTAGAATACAGCCTTGGCCAGGTCGGTGAGAAGGCGACCTGTATCTTCGTCGACGACCCCCTCATCGCACGCGCGCCGCAGCGTGGCGCGCACGTTGATCATGGGCAGGGTGAGGCCTCTGTAGCCGTAATCTGCGGGGCCGTGCAGCAGAACCACCTCGTCGTCGTCGGTGAGCGCGCCGCTGCGATACATCTCGTAGATCTCGCCCACGCCCACCATGCCGAACTCAGCCGTCTCGGCGGCCCGCAGCGCGCCCATGCTGCTGGCCCCGAAGACCCGCACCCCGCGGTGCAGCGCATAGAGAATCTCCTTGTGCCAGACCGACAGGCTCTGGCCGAACACGCCGTCGATGAGGCCGATGACATCGGGGCGATGGGTGTGCACGGCGCTCAAGATGTCGGCCTGGGCCGCGGGGGGCAGATAGACGGCGTCGAGAATCTCGCGCGCGGCCTCGACAGGCATGGTGGGCCCCAGAAAGATGACCGCCTTCACGAACCGATCTCCTCAGCCCTTGAATACGCGAGCGCGCGGGCGCCTGGCGTGTAGTACTCTGACATGTAGCCCTCGAGACCCGGCACGATGACGCGCGCCACCGAGATCGGACAGTCGGGCTCGGTGAGCTCGAAGACCACGACCTGATTGCAGCCGATGTGGCGCAAGCGGTCGAGCAGGCAGCCGGCGTCGCCCTCGAAGCTCTCGGTCACCTGTGTGGTTGAAGCCGGTCGTGCGATGGGCAGCGTCTCGGTCGCAACGCGGAAGCGCTCCGCGTCGTCGAACCGCCCGATCTCCTCACGGCGATGGCGGAAGATATCGTCGCGCGCGCCAGCGATGAGCACTGCGCGGCTCTGCACCGCCTCGGTGATGGCCCGCAGCATGGCGATCTGCGGGTCGAGATGGGCGCCGTACCCGCCCGCGGCGCCTGTGCTGAACGCCGATCGATCGTAGATGGTGGCGTGATAGACCGGCACACGGGTGTCGACCGTGCGATCGAGCAGCACGAGATCGAACCCCGCAGCATCGAGACGTTGACACAGATCGGCCACGAGCGGCCCCACGGCATCGAGGGGCACGCGATGAAATCTGCCCGCGCCCCGTCGCGCCGCCACCGCGGTGCAGGTCAAGGCGTCGCGCTCGATGACCTCATACAGCCCCGCGCACACCGCCTCGAGCAGATCGTTCCCCGAGGCCAGGCCGTTCGACCCGAGCGGCGCGAAGGCGCGATGCTCGACGGGGTCGTAGCCGAATCCGTGCACCAGAACCTGCACCAGGGGAACGGCCACCTCTTGCTGCCCCAAGATGTCCCAGCCCAGCGTCCAGCGCTCGGGGCGACGAGGCGAGAACAGCGAAGGGCGCAGCAGTGTCAGTCGGTCGAGAGGCGCGACCGCGTGTCGACGGCTCACATCGTCGTACGCCTCGACAAAGCTCGGAAGCCGCGCCACCTCTGCGTGGTGCAGCTCGATGGCCTCCATGGCCGCCGAGACCTGCGCCGCTACACGGGTGAAGCCCTTGCCCGCCGAGCAGACGATGCTGGCGGCGTTGGGGCGAATGCCCACCACCACGGGGATGCCGATGCGGTCGAGCCCGGTGATGTCAGCCAGTCGGGTGAGCCCTGCCGCTGCAAAGAGCGGGCGGATTCGCTCGAGCGTGACCTCCGGAGCGACGCGGCGATGGGTGCCGTCAAAGAACCCCTTGGGCGCGCGCAGAGGGCGGCCACGAAAGCCGATGGGCTCATGCGCAGTACAGGCGGATTCGCTCACGATGCCTGGGGGGTTCGCAGCGCCCCTTCGCCTTCTCCTGCCCCGCGTCTCGTGGAAGCGCTACCCGCGACGTCGGCACCAGAACGTGTACATGCCGAGGAACGTGGACGGGTAGAGACGCTCGAACGCCTCCCAGAACGTGAGATTGACCCGCGAGGCGTCGTCGCCGAAGAGCGCATGGTAGGTGGCGAGAACCCGCGGATCGGTGAACTCGAACCCGATGAGCTCGAGGTCGAGGGCCGCGAGCATCGTTGCGATCTGGGGAAGATCGAATTGATGCTCGCACACGTGAAAAGCGAGGTCGCGACAAGCGCTCGTGACGTAGAAGTCCTGGGTCTTCGTGACATCCCTCGCGACGTCATCTTCAGGAAGCTGCAGAACGGCCTGCCGCCAGCGCCGGATGTTCGCCGTGTCGGTGGCGTCGATCCCCGTGGCCAGCGCGCGTGCTGCATTCACCCCCGCGCGCGCCGCGCGCGAGTAGAGCCCCACCCGCATGAATCCTCTCGAGACGAGCCTCTCGCGAAGCACGCGCCACCCGCGCATCGGATCTTCGAGGTGATGCAGAACCCCCACGCAATCGATGACGTCAAAGCGCTCAGAGAGCGCAGCCAGCTCGAGGATGTCGCCGTGCCGAAAATCGACGTTGCGAATGCCGAGACGTGCGGCCATCTCGGTGGCGTAGGCAAGGCTCGCGCGGCTCAGGTCGACCGCAAGAACCTCTGCGCCCGCGATCTGCGTGGCAAACGTCAGGGCGACCCGTCCCGTTCCGCAACCCGCCGACAGCACGCGTGTCGATGGGTTGTCTGCCTCACCGTCGACGTAGCCGCAGCTGTGCTGCAGCATTGCGCGAAACGGCGCCACCGGTCGCTGCGGAAGGCTCAGCCACCGCGGGTAGGGATGAACCTCGTACTGGTCGCGCACCTCTCGCGACACGGCATCGCACACCTCGGTGAGATCGGCCACGGTCTCACCGCGCTGACGCAGCCGGTCGAGCCCCTTGCGAAAGGGGCGATACATGGCCACCACCGCCTGACGAACCCCATCGTCGTCGTGCACGCGCTCGAAGGCGGCGATGGCGTCGTGCTCCTGCGGGGTGACCGCGAAGACGAGCTCATTGAGCTGGCACTGCAAGGCCATCGAGACCACGAACCCGCGATGCTCGGCCGCGCCACCCATGGCAAGAAGGCGTCGCCAGGCGGTGAGCACCGCTTCAACGCGAACGTCGGTGCAGAGCGAGAACCGCAGCGCCAGGTTCAGCAAGCGATCGCCCCACAGGGGGGCGCTCAGCTCGCGCAGGCGAGATTCATCATTCACCCGCGCGGCCTCTGCAACGGCAGGCCAAGACCGATGATGGGTGAGCGCCTGAAAGACCAGCGTTCCCGCCAGCTGCAGGTCGAGCCCTGCAACCTCGAAGCAGCGCACGAGCTCATCACGCACCGCTGGCACGAGCGGCATCAGCACCTGTCGGCTGAGGCAGTCGAGCCAGCCACGCCGCGCCACCAGATCGGGCGCGGGCGATGTTGGGACGAAGGCAAGCAGATCGTCTGCGGTCACGTCGTCTGGCAGGGGCGCGGAAACGGACGAATCAGAGGGTCTGACCAGCGCCCGGGCATAGTGCTCGCGCGCTTCGCTCCACACGCCGCGCCGGTGAAGCAGAGACGCGAGATTGCATTGGGCCTGCGAGAGCCCCGGGTCGACCTCGAGCGCCTGCCGCAGATGCTGCTCTGCCCCGCTCTCGTCGCCTCGCCGCAGGCAGATGGCCCCCAGCGTGTTGAGCACAGGGGCGCTCGAGGGCCGCAGCGCCAGTGCCTCATGGGCGTGCACGAGCGCGTCGTCGAGGCGATTCTCGCTCAGGTCGACGAGGGCAAGCAGGTGCAGGGCACCTGCGTGCCCCTCGTGCTGCAGCACGTCGACACAGGACCGGCGCGCCTCGTCGAAGCGCCCTTCTTGATAGCAGAGAAGGGCCTGACGCACATCCGCGTCTCGTAGATCAGGTGAGGTCATCGGCAGACGCATTGGACACCCGCCCGAGCGCTTCCTCGATGCGCCATCCCGAACGTGGAACGGGTGCAGGCACCCGCAACAATTCTTGAATGCCTCCCGGAACAAAGGAGGAAACGCGGGCGTCTCGAATCTCAAGCGCTCTTGGCAAGGTGGGCTCACCCACCTTCCGCAACACCTGCATAACAGAGCCGCTTCGAAACACAGCGATCACCCCGTGCCGGATTGGTGCTCACAGGTTTCGAGTCGACTGACGAAAGCAAAGGAGACCTCCCCGTCATGGCATCTGATCGCGACCGCGTCATCCTGGCCGAAGCCGTTTCGAAGTGCTGGCAAGACGCCGACTTCAAAGCCCGATTCATCAGCAACCCCGCCGCTGAGCTGAAAGCGGCCGGCATGGACATCGCCGCCGGGACCACGGTCCAGGTGTTCGAGAGCACGGCGACCGTCACGTATCTGGCCCTTAGCCACGACCTGCCGCTCGAGCAGTACGCGCTGACGCTCGGCAAGGCCATTGCCGCCAAGCTGCCCCTCAAGCCCGGGTCTGAGGTTCGCCTGGTCTCCACCACGCCCAGCTATCTCCCCATCTGCCTGCCTACCCCTCCTGGGGCAACCTCCATGACTGATGCAGACCTCCTCGCTGTCGCCGGTGGTGACTACACCGCGACCGCAGCCAATGTGGTGCAGACGGTCAATGCCGCAACCACGGCCAACGCCGCGGCTGTGGCAAACGTCGCAGGCGCCACGAACGCCGTGGGCGCCGCCGAGGCCGTGGTCGTCGCCGCCGTCATCATCTAGACGCTTGCTTCGGGTGCGCAGGCGCGCGCTCTCGCGCACGCGAAGCGCTCTCTACCCCAAGAAACCAAACCAGAACAGACAGGAGAACAATCCACATGGCATCCGATCGCGACCGCGTCATCATTGCAGAGGCCATCTCGAAGTGCTGGAGCGATTCTGGCTTCAAGGCCCGATTCACCAAGGACCCCGCCGCCGAGCTCAAGGCGGCCGGCATGGACCTCGCCGCCGGCACCACCGTGCAGGTCTTCGAGAGCACGAACACGCTCACGTACCTCACCCTCAGCCACGACATCCCCCTCGAGCAGTATGGCGTGCATCTCGGCAAAGCCATCGCCGCCCAGATGCCCCTCAGCCCGGGGTCTGAGATCCGTCTGGTTGGCAGCACCCCAACCTATCTCCCGATCTGCCTGCCCGTTCCCCCCGCGGCGACCGGGTCCGAGATGAGTGAGGCAGACCTCCTGGCCGTCGCCGGCGGTGACTACTCCGTCACCCAGACCAATACGGTTCAAACGGCGGAGGCGCAGACCACGGCAGTTCAGACGGCGGAGGCGGCGACCACCGCTGCTGCTGCCGCCGAAGCCGTGGCGGTTGCCGTCGCGGCTGTCGTCGTCTGATCCGTGCCTGACGTCCGTCTGGTCTCGATGCCCCTGGCCGCCGTGGAGCGTCCCTCCATCGGCCTGAGCCTCCTGGCCGCCGCCCTCCGCGGCGCGGGCATCGAGACCGACGTGATGTACGCCAACCTCGCGTTCACCGAACGCGCAGGGCTCGATCTGGTCACACTTCTCGGGCGTCTGCGCGATGATCGCATGGTCGGTGAGTGGCTCTTCTCGCGCGCAGCGTTTCCCGACTTCTTCGCCGACGACCAGCGCTACTTCGCGCTCATCGATCTCTCGCTGGCCGAGGCTCTCGCAGGGTCACGCGAGCGATTGCTCGATATGTTCGAACAGGCCCGCGCGCGGGCGACAGCATTCGTCGATGAGGTGGCACGCCGCATCGTTGACGAACGACCGCGCATCGTGGGCGTCACCAGCATGTTCGCGCAGCGCTGCGCCTCCATCGCGTTGCTGCGCCGCATCCACGAGCTCGACCCCCGGATCATCACGATGATGGGCGGAGCCAACTGCGAGGGCGCAATGGGCAGAGCCCACTTCAAAGCCTTTCCCTACATCGACTACGTGGTCTGCGGAGAAGCCGACGGGCTCATCGTCAACGTGGTCTCTGACGCCCTGCGATGGGGTCGCGACGTGGAGGCCTCCCGACTTCCTCTCGGCGTGTACGGCCCCGCACACAGACGCTCGAGCGATCAGAGCGCCACGTCAGGCGCCACGCCTCATCGCCCCCTGGTTCACACCCTCGACGCCCTGCCCACACCGGAATACAACGATTACTTCGATGCCATCGAGGCCAGCCCGATGAGAGACCGTATCCGACCGGGTCTGCTGGCAGAGACCTCGCGCGGATGCTGGTGGGGCGAGAAGCACCACTGCACCTTCTGTGGCCTCAACGGCACCGGTATGACCTATCGGGTCAAGTCGGCGCCCCGCGTGCTCGAAGAGCTGAAGACCCTCACCGATCGATACGGCTTGCGCAATCTCGAGCTCGTCGACAACATCCTCGCCATGCCGTTCTTCGACACCCTCCTGCCCGCGCTGGCCGATGTCGCGCCGCCCTACGTGCTGTTTGCCGAGACCAAGTCGAACCTGCGCCGCCACCACCTCGAGCGGCTGGCGGCTGCCGGCATTCGCTGGATACAGCCCGGCGTCGAGAGCCTGCATGACGAGGTTCTGCGCCTCATGGACAAGGGCTGCACCGGCCTGATCAACGTGCAGCTGATGAAGTGGGCGCGCGAGTTCGGCGTTCACCTCACCTGGTTCTATCTCTATGGCTTTCCAGGTGAACGTGAGGAATGGTATTCCGAGGTTGCTGCGTGGCTCCCCCGCATCACCCACCTGCAACCCCCGGGTGGCATGACCCCCGTGCGCTTCGACCGCTTCAGCCCCTACCACACGCGATCCGCGCACTATGGCCTCGATCTTGTTCCCAATCGCGCCCACGCATTCATCTTTCCCCTCGAACCCGACCTGATGCGCGACTTTGCGTATTTCTTCGAATCGGCCGAGCAGGTGCGAGAAGACGCGCCGGGTGACTGGCCCCCAGGCAAGAAGGGTCCTGGGTACGGCTTGATGCAGCAAGCGATCACGCATTGGCATGAACGCTTCTGGCACGGGCTCCCCGACGTGCTTCACATGGCCGATGACGGATCACGCCTGAGCATCATCGACACGCGCGCCGTGGCCACCGCGCGGCGCCACACTCTCGAAGGGCTGTCGCGCGAGGTCTACCTGGCCTGCGACCAGCCGCAGACCCTGCGCACCTGCGCTGCCACCGTGAGTGCCTCCGAACAAGACGTCGCCGCAATCTGGAGCACGCTCGATGCCCGTCACCTCATCTTGCGACAAGGCGATCGCGTACTGTCACTGGCCGTGCGCGGTGAGCTGCCGACCCTGCCGCGACGCGACCAGTTCCCCGGAGGAACCGTTCACTCTTCTGCCGCACCTGGCGGATCTGCCGCCCAAGAAATCGTTCGCCCGCGCGAGCGAGAGAAAGTGAGCCCCTGACGATGACTGACACCATAGAGACATTTCCGCTGCTGGGCCGCGATCCGGTCGATGAAGCCTACATCGAAGACGTGGCGCAGACCAAGCGCTTCCTCGAGCACTGGTCGGCCTTCCCCGATTTTCGTGAGCGGTTGCCCCATGACACCTATGGCGTGACGGCTGAGGCGGGGCTGAAAGCCGATCCCGAGGTCATTCGCCCGAGCTGGGACGCTGCGTTCAAAGGAACGGAGATCTCGCCGTCTGTGCTGCGCTACCGGGCGTTCCTGCGCGAGAAGCTGCAGATGCGTCCACAGTATCGCGCCAGCACGTCGCACAACGAAGCCTTCAATGCCTGGCGGCAGCGCCAGATCAATCGCACCTTCGGTGAGCTCGGCATCGCAAAAGCCGACGGCATCGTGCACGCGGGAGCCGCCTTCGAGCTGTGCCGAGGGTGCTCGGTGGGGTGCTGGTTCTGCGGAATCGGCGCCAAGAAGCTGGTCGAGGTCTGGCCCTACTCCGACGAGAATGCGGCGCTCTGGCGCGGCACCCTGCAGGCGCTGCATGATCTCATCGGACAGCCGGCGAAGCAGGGGTTCTGCTACTGGGCCACCGACCCCCTCGACAACCCGGACTACGAGAAGTTCATCTGCGACTTCCACGACATCATGGGGCGCTGGCCCCAGACCACGACGGCCCAGCCCATGCGCGATCCGGAGCGCATACGCGCCCTCCTCGCCCTGTCTCGCTCGCGTGGGGGTCAGGTCGAGCGCTTCTCGGTGCTCACGAAAGGCACCCTGCGCAAGGTGTTCGAGACCTACACCCCGAGCGAGCTGGTGCGCGTCGAGCTCGTGCTGCAGATGGAGGGCAACACCACCTCCAAGGCCTTCGCCGGGAAAGCACGAGAGAACACGAACCGCTTCGAGAAAGAGGTCGCCCCCCCAGCGTCATTGCCGGGCACGGGCTCGACCATTGCGTGCGTGTCGGGCTTCCTCGTGCGCATGCCCGAGCATCTCATCGAGCTCATCAGCCCGTGCCCGGCAAACGAGCGCTGGCCCTTGGGCTACCGCGTCCACGACCGACGCACCTTCGCATCGATAGAAGAGCTGCGCTCCCACATCAGCGACATGACCTCAGAGACCGCCATGCCACGCACCGTGGGAGCGCGTGCAACCGTGCGATGGCGGCGCGATCTGCGCTTCAGCGCCACCGACGACGGGTTTGTGGTCGAGAACGCCGCGCTGCGCCACGCGTTCAACAACAGCACGTACCCAGCCATGGGTGAGCTCGGTGCCCTGCTCGTAGAGGGAATGCCTGCAGGCGACCTGGCGCTGCGTCTCGCCGACACCACCAGCACACCCCTCGAAGAGACCTTCCACGTCCTGAACCGCTTCTATGGGGGTGGCCTCTTCGATGACGAGCCTGCACTCACGCAGCGTCTCGAAGACGATGAAGTGCCGGCAGAGCCCGCGCCCAACCGAATGGAAGCCGCCGCCCATGCCTGATGTCGTTCTGGTGCAGATGCCGTTCTCGGCCATCGAACACCCGTCCATCGCTCTGGGCATTCTCACCGCGACCCTCAGGCAGAGCGGAATGACGGTCAAATCGCTGTTTCCCAACCTCGACTTCTGCGCGCAGGTGGGTTTCAAGCGGTATCGATTGCTCGACTTCACACGCACCGATCACCTGGTGGGGGAATGGGTCTTCGCCGGGGCCGCGTTCCCAGAGCATGAGCCCGACCACGAGGCCTATCTCAACGAGATGCTCAAGTTCTCCCTCCCCTACATCGGGGGCACAGCCGATGCCCTGCGTGAGATATTCTGGGCGCTGCGCAGAGAGGCCACGACCTTTGTCGAAGAAACCGCAAAGCGCATCATCGCGATGCGCCCGCGCATCGTCGGCGCCAGCTCGGTGTTTCAGCAGCACTGCGCGTCGCTGGGGGTCATGCGACGGATTCGCGAGCTCGACCCCTCCATCGTCACGCTGCTCGGAGGGGCCAACTGCGAAGCGGAGATTGGCGTCACGACAAGGCGCAACTTTCCCTGGGTCGACTTCGTCGTGAGCGGCGAGGCCGACGAGATCTTCGCTCCTCTCTGCCGCGCCATTCTTGACCACGGACGGCGCATTCCCACCGATCAGCTGCCGCGTGGCGTAATCAGCGGCGACCCGGCCACCTGGACACAGCCCACCGATGGCGCTGCCCCTCGGGCACGGGTCATGGTTCTCGACAAGATTCCCACGCCGGACTACGATGACTGGTTCGAAGCGCTGGCCAACAGCCCCGTGAGCGAGCACGTGGTTCCCGGCCTGCTGGTGGAGACCTCTCGCGGATGCTGGTGGGGGGCGAAGCATCACTGCACCTTCTGCGGTCTCAACGGCATCGGCATCAACTATCGCGCCAAATCGGCACCGCGAGTGCTCGAAGAGTTCGCCGCCCTCGCCGATCGCTACCGCCTCCCCCGCCTCGAGGTCGTCGACAACATCCTCGACAACGGTCACATGAAGACGGTAATTCCCGCGCTGGCCGCGCAGGGAACGCCCTACACGCTCTTCTACGAGACCAAGTCGAATCTCAAGCGCGACCAGGTGCGCGCCCTCGCTGAGGCTGGCGTGCTGTGGATTCAGCCCGGCATCGAGAGCCTCAACGATGACGTGCTCAAGCTCATGGACAAGGGAACCGACGCCCTGTCGAACATCGAGCTGCTCAAGTGGGGGCGTGAGTTCGGCGTGCGCATCATCTGGAACCTCCTGCTGAACTTCCCCGGCGAGAAAGACGCCTGGTATGCCGAGATGACCACCTGGCTCCCGCGCATCGCCCACCTGCAGCCCCCCGTGAGCGTCTCGAACGTGCGCTACGATCGGTTCAGTCCGTATCAAGAGAGGCCCCAGCAGTACGGTATCGAGATCCAGGCCGCCCAGGCCTATGCCAGCGTCTACCCACTTCCACCCGAAGAGATCGCCCAGCTGGCCTACTTCTTCGAAGATGTGCCCGAACAGGCCACCCGCGAAGACCGCATACAGAACTCGCTAGGTCGATACGCGCTGCGCAACGCCATCGATGTGTGGATCAAGCACTTCTTCGGCGGGGGACAGCTCACACTGCTCTCGGTCTCCGACGACGGAGAGACGCTGAGATTCATCGACACCCGACCCGTCGCATCCCAGCGACGCGTCGAGATCAGCGGGCTGGCCCGATTGGCGTACCTGGCCTGCGAGACCGCCCAGACCTCGGCGTCCGCGCTGGCACGCGTGCGCAAGACCCTGCCGGACGCAACCGATGCAGAGGTCACTGCGGCCCTCGAGGCACTCGATAAGAGCGCGCTCGTGCTTCGGCTGAACAACCGCTACCTCGCCCTGGGCGTTCACGGAAACATCCCATCGCTGCCCCCCAAGTCAGCGTTTCCAGGGGGGGTGCCGTGGGTCGATGCGGAGACGGTGGCCCGCATGGGACCGCGCCCGCTGTGGCCACCGCCGAGCGACACCCCGTGCACACCGCCTCCTTCCACGCCCCGGCGTGAGGTCGGCGTCTGAGCAGACAGGTGAACACGCCATGAGCCGCTCTGAGCTCTCGACCGCCCCCAGCCCGTCAGGCGACATCCGGCTCTCCACCTCGGAGACCGCACAAGACGTGCACCCGCTCTTCCATCGAGAGAGTGCGCCCCCAGACCCTGATTATGCCCGCGAGGTCGCGCACGCCAAGCGCTTCTGCGAGCGTCACCACGGCGATGCCGCGTTCCGCGCGGCGGTGAGACGAGATGCGCAGGCCGCAATCGACGCGGCGGGCATTGCGGGAACCGCGGACGACTACCGACCGCTGTTCGACCCGGTGGCGTGGCGACGGCATCTGGCGAACCCCGGGGCGTCGCCTCGCGCCGTGAGACGTCTGCTCGCGTTCAACGCCGAGAAGGCCACCTGGCGCTCGCGCCTGCGCAACGAGCTTCGCGTCGATCATCCCGGTCTGCACGCGTGGCGACGGCGCCAGATCTTGCGATGCTTCGGGCAGCTCCCCACAGAGAATGCCGAGTACATCGTGCACGCCCCCGTGAGCTTCGAGCTGTGCCGCGGCTGCTCTGTGGGATGCTGGTTCTGCGGCATCTCAGCGGGGCGGCTGTCTGCGGTGTGGCGCTATGAAGCGCACCGCGAAGCGTGGCGCAACGTGCTCGAGGTCGTGCGCGAAGTGGTGGGCGACGCAGGGCGCCTCGGCTTCTGCTACTGGGGCACCGACCCGTTCGACAACCCCGACTATGAGCAGTTCTGCCGCGACCACCACGAGATTCTCGGCGCCTTCCCCCACACCACCACAGCCATGGCCGACCGCGACCTCACGCGCGCGCGGCAGCTGCTCGAACTGTCGCAGGCCCACGGCTGCAAGCTCAACCGCTTCTCGGTGCTCTCGCTGGGCGCGCTCAATCGCATCCATGCCGCATTCACCGCCGAGGAGATGCTCTACGTCGATCTTGCGCTTCAGCACGCCCAATCACAGGGCGCAAAGACGCGCGCGGGAAAGGTGCTGGCACGCGCGCGACGCGCCGAAGAGATTCTCGCCGAAGACGCCGGTGAGACCGTCGAGGTCTCGACCCGCGAGCGCTCGGGGCGATCGACCCTGCCCACGTCGCAGGCTTCGACCATCGCCTGCGTGTCCGGCTTCCAGCTCAACCTCGTCGACCGACGGGTGCGCCTCATCAGCCCCTGCCCCGCGAGCGAGCGCTGGCCGGACGGCTACCGCGTGCACGCCGAGGCGCACTACGAGAGCCCGGACGACCTCCGACAGGTCTTGAAGCAGATGACCTCGCCCGAGACGCTGCAGACCTTTCTGAGCGCGCGGAGCACGGTGAAGCTGCGTGAAGACGTGAAGGCCATCATGCAGGGCGATGACCTGCTGCTGCAGGGCCCGTTTCGCACCATTGCCCTTCCCGTGAGCCGTCACCCCTACGCGAGCGCACTGGCCCCCCTGCTCACGCAAGATGCAACCGTGGAGGCCGTGGCCCTCACCCTCGAAAGAGAGGTGGGCGCCTCCCTCGATCGCGTGTTCGAAGTGCTCAACAGCCTTCACGCGCTCGGACTTCTCGATGACGAGCCCAGCGATGCGTGCGAGACGAACACGACCATCTCGTCAGCGACGCGCGAGGCTGCGATTTGAGCAGAATCGCCATTCTCTACATCTACCACGATCGCGCGGCCATGTGCGCCTCACGCCTGCGGGTGCTGCGCGCCCTCAACCCGGGCGTCGACATCTACGGCCTCTACGGCGGCACCCGTGAGCGTCGCGCCGAGTTCGCCGCGGTCGAAGCGCTTCTCGACGACGCGTGGGCGTGCGAGCACGGCGACGGACCGTGGCGCTGGCGCAACATCGACAAGATGATGGACCTGTGGTATCAAGAGCGGGGGCAATATCGCGACTGGTCGGTGCTCTTCGAGCATCAGGCAGACCTCCTCGTGGCCAATTCGGTCAGCACGTACACCGCGCTGACGCCGGGACCCAGGGACATGCTCTTCTATCGCAATCCCCTCGGCTTTCGCGTGCTCGAAAGACTCCAGTGGCCCTGGCTC
Source organism: Pseudomonadota bacterium (assembly GCA_010028905.1). Taxonomy (NCBI): domain Bacteria; kingdom Pseudomonadati; phylum Pseudomonadota; species Pseudomonadota bacterium. The sequence continues at coordinate 22,544 of RGZZ01000021.1, forward strand.
TCGGTGGGGCTCGATGAGCTGCGCGGATTCATGAACCATCTCCACGCCCGTTACGGATCAGACGAGGCATTCTGCGGCCAGAACATCTTCTTCACCATCGCGTCGCGCAGCTTCTTCGAAGAGTTCATCGGTCAGGTCTTTCCTGTCCCGGGCGTTGTCGAGTATCGCTCGCCGTCGCTGGCGCGCGCGGCCGGATACCGACTGGTCGACTACCACCCGCCCCAGGCCGATGTGAACTGCATGTCGTTTGCGACCGGCCACCAGCCGCTCGAGCGCGTGCTGAGCGAGCTCGCATCAGCGACAGGCGCACGCATGTTCCATCGCGTCATCGACGCGGTTGAACCGGAACAGATCACAGACCTGCTCGAGGCCGCAACACGCGCATGCTGACGCCGGCAGAGCTGCAGGCGAGCATCGCCCGTCTCTGGCATGAGGGTGGGTTCTTGAGACGCATCGCAGAGGCCGGGCCTGAGCTCGAGCGCGTGCGCGTCTTCGCCGAGCGCTTCGCGGGGCTGCGCGAGGTCGTCTACAACGACCCGCGGCAGCGGCCCTACTGGTTTCCGCCCTTTCCCGGCATTCGCGCCACCCCCTGGCACACCCCCGACGACTACCCGTGGGCAGCCGGGCTGCGGGCCGCCTTGAGCGAGATCCAGAGCGAGCTCTCGCGCGTCCTGAGCCAGAACCTCACCTTCATCCCCTATATGCGCAACGCCTCTGGCGCGGCCTGGTCGCTCTTCCCCCTGCAGTACATGGGCGTGCCGGCCGATCAGTTCGCCACCGTCTGTCCCCTCACCATGGCGCGGGTGCACGCGCTGCCGGACAACGCGCGCGACCACGTGTTCGGCGATCTCGCCTTCTCGTGCCTCGAGCCAGGCCATCACCTCGTGAAGCACTACAGCGCCGACAGCCTGCGCATTCGCTGCCACATGGGCCTCGTCGTCGACAACAGCGGCGACCAGCCCTGGCTGCGCGTCACCGATGAGACGCGACACTGGGAGGTGGGCGAGCTGCTGGCCTTCGATGATGGGTTCGATCACGAGGCCGCCAACCCGTCGACCTCGGCGCGCTTCGTGCTCATCGCCGATTTCTGGCACCCCGACCTCACCCCCGTCGAGCGGCGGGCGCTCGTAGCGGCCTTCAGCCCCGTGTCGGTTCGCGCCACGGTCGCCACCACGCGAGCGGCGCGCGTCGATGACGCCATGCTACGTGCCTACGCGGCCACCGACACGCGCGAGCGTCGCGCGGGGCTGTGGGACGCATGACATCTGAGGCCGGTCCGCGCCGGCAGATCACGGTGGGGTGGCTGCTCGAAGAGACCCTGGCCTCGGTGGTCTTCTTTCCACCGGAGCCGCTGGTCTGGCCCGCGTCACGCGGACGCGGCAATGAGGGTGTGGCCGCCTGTCCGGCCATCAAGGACCTGACCCAGCGCCTGTGGGTGGTGCGAAGCCCCTTCACCTTTCGCCTGCGCGTGACCCACTTCGAGGCCGGCAAGGGGTTCCGCTACGCGAGTGAGCCGGTGGGAAATGAGCGCCCCGTCACTGACGCGCTGCTCTATCGCCTCATCCAGACCCAGGCCATGGAGACCTGGGAGAGCCCGAATCGTCCTGTGATGCAGCTGCGACTGCCCTACATCTTCCTGAGCGATCACTCGGTCTACGTCGAGCAGCTCCCCGCCTTCATGTCAGATATCGCCGCCCGCTTCCCCGGGATCGTGTACGGCGGGCGATTTCCCATCGACGTCTGGCCGAGGCGTCTCAACTTCTCGTTTCAGTGGGTCGATCTCGAGCGCTGCATCGAGATACGCCGCGGCGAGCCCCTCTTCTACGTGCGCTTCCAGCCCAGGCTGCGCGATCAGCGGATACGCCTCGTGGAGGCCGAGCGCACCCCCGAGGTCGATGCCTTCCTGAACGCCATCAAGGCCGCGCCCGCCTACGCCAACAAGACCTTCT
>RGZZ01000022.1 GCA_010028905.1 Pseudomonadota bacterium
TGCGGCGCCCTGGCCTTCCTCACCCACTACGAGGCGGTCTTCTTCCTTGCCGCGCTTGGCCTCTGGTGCGCGCTGCAGCCGGTCGAGGAGCGTCGTCGCTGGCGCGTCTGCGCGCTCGGCCTGGGCGTGCTCATCGCGGCATGGACGCCACTGCTGCTGCAGCAGGCGGGGGCTCAGCCCCTGCACCTTCGGCAGGCGCCTTCCTGGCCGCAGCTCATCGAGGTCTTGTTCGAACAGGGGTGGGGCGTGACGTGGCCTCTGGCGCTCCCCGGCTGGAACAGCGCAGACGGCGCGCTTCCGCTGCCGCGTCTGGCGGGGCTGATCACGCTGGCCATTTTGATCGGGGGGCTTCGACGTGCGTCAGCGGGGGCGCGACGCCTTCTCGTCTGCGTGCTCGTCGTGCCGCTCGTTCTCGTGTTCGGGGTCTCGATCCTCACATCGCTGCGGGTCTTCGAGTACAAGTACCTGCAGCCGCTGTGCCCGTTTGTCTGCGTCGCCACCGCCTTGTGGCTCGGCCGCGACGAGACCGCGAGGGCTTCGCGCTTCGGCGTGGGGGTGGTGGCCGTGGTGGCGGCGGTGAACCTCACCGCGTGGGCGGGGTTTGCGCAGGCTGCGCAGTGGTACGGTCCGCAGGACTGGCGTGGCGTCGTTGAGGCGGTGGCGCCCGCGCTCGGGCCCCTCGATGATGGCTGCGCCGGTGCTCGTGTATGCCTACCTGGGAGAGCGCCGTCTCTTCTCGCGTGACGGGCAGTCGCGCGTGGTGCCCGTAGACGAGGCTTCCGGCGAGGCGTTCATCCAGGCCCTCGCAGATGCACCGCGGGCCTGGCTGCTCACCACCCCGGCCCATCCTTTCGTGGCCCAGCAGCGCCTGCTCGAACGCCTCCCGTCCGGGTGGACCGCATACCCCGTCGGGGAGACGGCGAGCTACTGGCCGGCAAATCGCATCCAGGTGTTCCGCCTCACCCGCGCTCCGGTGGTTCCGAGCCGTGTCGATTCGGGCTCAGCGAAGACGGGAATCGGTTCAGCACCCCCGTCTGGCGGTGCTGCACCCACGCAGGCGCAAGGCACGCGGCAGAGGAGACGAAGGATCGGTCACGAAGCCCCCCCTCCATGATTCGAGACGCTCTCATCACAACGCGGGCGATCATCTCCCGCTCTCTTGTCTCGGCGCTCATCGGGTTCGCCCTCATCGGAGGAGGCGGCTCGAGCGCGCTGGCACAGGCGCGCATCGGCGCGGTGGTGTCGCGCGCGGGCGGTCCGGATCTCGAGACGCTGCTGGCGCTCCAGCGCCGGGTCTGCCCCTCCGCGGCGATCTCGGCCTCCTTCTACGACTGGCGTGACGTCTCGAAGTACCGCAGCACCGCGGGCCTGCATCTCGGATACGATGTGGCGATGCCGGCCGGCGCGGCGGCCGTGGCGGGCTGGCCGGGGCAGGTGACGCGAATCCAGCAGTGGTATGGCGCGGAATATGGCATCACGGTGCTCTCTCCCAGCGGTTACGAGGTGACCTACGGCCATCTCTCTCCACGGGTCAAGGTGGGAGACGTCATGAACGCCGGTGATGTCGTGGGGCTCGTGGTGAACGACCACGTCGACGTCAAGATGCGCGGCCCGGATGGGGCCTGGTTCGACTTCGGGCATGGCACGCCCCCCGCGCTCGGCGCATTCTCGATGCCCCTCGCCCTGTGCACCACCCGCGTCGATGCGATGCGCGCCTATGAGACGCTCTGGCAGGGCGCTCAGGTCGACGGGCAGGAGCTCGGAAGCGCAAGGCGCAGAGAGCGACAGGCGGCACTCGAGCTGGACCAGGCGCGCAAGCGGGTGCTTCGGTTGCGGAGCGAGTATCCGCGGCTTCAGCGCTTCCTCGATGAGGGGCTCGTGGCGCGCGCCGATGTCGATCGGGCCCGCACCGAGCTTCGCGGGGAAGCGGCACGTGTCGAGCATCTCCAGCGAGAGGCGCATGACGCGCGACGCGACATCGATGCGCTGACGGCGCGCGCACAGGCGGTGCGCTCACAGCTGGCGCAGGCGCAGTCCCTCCTCGAACGGTTCGGAGTTCGACGTGCCGAGCTCGAGCGGCGTCTGCGTACGGCCGCGCCTTCCCAGGCAGCAGATGCTGTTCGGGCGTCGCAGCCGGATCGGCGTCAGGGCGCAGAGATGGCGGCTGCTTCGGCCTCTTCGCGCGCGTCGGCGCGGGCCGAGGCCGAGCGCATGGAGCAGCTCTTCGAACAAGGGGTGGTCTCGCGGGTCGAGCGCGACCGCGCGAGAGAGCGGTACGAATCGCTGCGAAGCGCGCGCTGACCTGCCCCAGACCGTGTCGTCCGGTCCGATGTTCCCTGTGCGCCCTCCCCAGCAGAGGAAAACCCGTGGGCAGCGAGAAATGCAAGCCCCACGGCAGCCGTGCTCTTCGCGCAGTCGCGCGCGGAACGACTTCGAACGGCGGCATGGAGGTCGCGGTTTCGCATGTGGGGCCACGCGCTCGGAATGGTGGAGACGCTGAGTCTCCCCGCTCTCATCAATGCCTCCGACGCCATGGTGAAGATGGCGAACGTGCAGCTGCTCGGCGAGGAGCGCATCGGCGGGGGCTACGTGACCATCATCGTCCGGGGTGACGTGGGCGCTGTGACCGCGGCCGTCGAGGCGGGCGCTGAAGCCGCGCGACGTGTGGGAGAGACCGTGAGCATCCACATCATTCCCGGCCCTCACGAAGATGTCTCGTGCCTGCTGCCTGGCGCAAGCGGTCGCGGCGACGACTACCTGGTGGTGTGAGCGATGACGTCGACTGTGAACGAGCAACAGAAGCCCCGGGTCGTGATCGCCTGCGATCACGGTGGCCTCGACATGAAGTGCGAGCTGGTCACATGGCTGCGCGGGGCGGGCTATGAGGTGACCGACTTCGGGGTCCACACCCCTGACCCCGTCGACTATCCAGACATGGCGCATCTGGTTGCGCAGGCCGTGGCTAATGACAGCAGCGCGCTGGGCATCGTGATCGATGGGGCCGGCATCGGCAGCGCCATGACCGCGAACAAGGTTCCGGGCGTTCTCGCCGCGCCCTGCTACGACACCTTCACCGCCCGCAACAGCCGCGAGCACAACTGTGCCAATGTGCTCACCCTCGGCGGACGCGTGATTGGCGGCGGGCTGGCCCAGGAGATCGTTCGCGTGTGGCTCGAGACGCCCTTCGGCGGCGGTCGCCATCAGCGCCGCGTAGACAAGATGCGGGCCGTCGAGTCGTGCTACTCGAGGGCGGATGTCCCGTGTTCCTCGGAACGGTGATCGGCAAGGCCGTGATGACGGTGAAAGACCCTTCGCTCGAAGGAGCGCGCTTTCTCGTCGTGCAGCCCCAGAACGCCGATGGCCAGGCTTCGCAGAAGCCCATCGTGGCCATCGACGTGGTCTCCGCCGGACATGGTGATCGGGTCTATCTCGTCAAGGGGCGCGAGGCGTGCATGCCCTGGTCGAATCCGAACTGCCCCGTAGACGCCTGCATCGTTGGCATCATCGACCAGATGAACGTGCCTGTCCGATGATCATCGGTGAGGTGGTGGGCAATCTGTGGTCGACGATCCAGTTCCCCAGCTTCGAGGGCAAGAAGCTGCTCGTGGTCCAGCCCATCGATCCCACCAATCGAGAGCCCGCTGGCAACACGCTGGTGGCCATCGACGTGGTGTCGGCCGGGATCGGTGACACGGTCCTGGTGGTGTACGAGGGGAGCTCGAGCCGCCTCTCGCTGGGCGACGAGCGCACGCCGTGTGAAGCCATCATCGCGGGCATCGTCGACGAGATCGACGTTCCCCGCCCAACGTGATTCCAGGAGGTTCTCCCATGGACAGACAGTCTCTCGTCGAACAGATCACGCGTGAGGTGCTGGCCGCGCTCGATGGCGCACGAACGTCGGCGGGCGCGCCTCCGCCGCCTCCTTCGTCAGGTCTCTCGACGGTGTCGGGCATTCGCGATCTCGTCGTCTTCGCGGGCGACGGTGACGCGCTCGCCGCGCTGCTGCGCCTGCACCCCGAGCTGACGGCGTCGCGCGCTGTCCTCGCGCTCCCGAGGGACAGCGAGGTCAAGCGCACCGACGCGGAAGGCCTCGGGTTCGGGCGGGTGGTGTACATGGATGAGGGGCAGCGCGCCGTCGGGCTCATCGGAGATGCTTCGCGCGTGCTGATTCCCGTCTATGGCTACAACCAGCTGGGCAATCTGGCCGGGCTCTGTGACAGCTGCTGGGATGTGCGTCTCGCCCTCAAGGCGCTGGCGGAGGGGCGAGAGGTCGTGGTGAGCCTGAAGGGGCTGTCGGTTCAGCCGCCCTTCCAGTCGAAGGTCGACGCCTGGACACGGGAGGTGGCCGGCTACGGCATCAACGTGGTCGGGTCGACGGCATCGCGCGCCTCGATGGGCGGCACGCCGCCACCGCCGCGCACGTCGCCTGCGGGGGATTCCGCCACCGGTCCTACCGCGCTGCCACTGGCGGCGCGCGGTGGGGAGGCTGGCGGGGGACACGGGCATCGGCACGGCAGCGCGTGCGGGCTGAAAGAGCACGGGGAGTGCGGCGGTCTTGGTCACTGCACCCGTCATCTGCCGGAGCGCGTGGGCATCATTCTCGAGCACGGGGCCGATCGCGTGTCGGCCGCCCCTGGCGTGGGGCCGGTCGGACGTGACGTGGGGCGCTACATCGATCACACCCTGCTCAAGCCCGACGCGACTCGAGAGCAGGTCGTCGAGCTCTGTCGCGAGGCGCGAGAGCACGCATTTGCCTCGGTGTGCGTGAATCCCGCGTTCGTTCGTCTCGCGGCCGACGCCCTGCGTGGATCACAGGTGGGCGTCTGCACGGTCATCGGATTCCCCCTCGGCGCGAACACCACGGTCACGAAGGCCCTCGAGACCCGCGACGCCGTCGCGAACGGCGCCGACGAGATCGACATGGTGATCAATGTCGGTGCTCTCAAGGCGCACAACGACGATCTGGTTCGTCGCGACATCGAGGCGGTCGTGCAGGCCGCCGATGGCCGCATCGTCAAGGTCATCCTCGAGACCGCGCTGCTCAACGACGAGGAGAAGGTTCGGGCCTGCCATCTCTCGCGCGAGGCCGGCGCCGACTTCGTGAAGACCTCGACGGGCTTCGGTCCAGGTGGGGCCACCGCGCACGACATCGCCCTCATGCGCCAGACCGTCGGGCGGTACATGGGCGTGAAGGCGTCCGGCGGGATTCGCGACCTCGCCGGGGCGCAGGAGATGATCGCCGCGGGCGCGACCCGGATCGGGGCCAGCGCCAGCGTAAAGATCGTGAAGGGCGAGACCAGTCCGCCGTCGAGCAAGCAAGCCTACTGATGGGCGCACAGGCGAAGGTCGAAGGCGTCGTGATGCGCCGCAGACCCCTGGGTGAGGCAGACGACATCGTCACGTTCCTCTCTCCCACGCGGGGGCGCTTCGACGCGGTGGCCCGCGGGGTTCGCAAATCGAGGAAGGCGACGGCAGGGCGACTCGAGCCTTTCACCCACGTGCGTCTCCTGCTCGCGGCGGGTCGCGGCCTCGATGTCGTCGGTCAGGTCGAGGTGATGCGCGCGCGTACGGGGCTGGTGAACGACCTCGATCGAATCGCCCGCGCCTTCTGCGTGCTCGAGCTCTACGACCACATCGGAGAGGCCTCGGCGGGAGAGCGCTTGTTCCGCACCCTCCTGCGCGCGCTCGATGAGCTCGAGACCGCCGATCCGGACCTCGCGAGCCGCCGCGCGGAGCTGCGGCTCCTCACCGTCCTGGGCTGCGCACCGCACCTGGAGACCTGCGTGCAGTGCCAGGCGGCGACTGACCTCTCGTCGTTCAGCCCGCAGAGCGGAGGGGTTCTCTGCTCGGCCTGCGCGACGCAGCACTCCCGCGTGCGGCGCTTGAGTCCCGGCGGTCGCGCGCTGCTGCTCAGCCTGCGCAGCCCCGGCATCGATGAGGCGACCCGCTGGTGGAGCGAGTTCACGCCAGGCATGCGTCTCGAGGTCGAAGGTCTGCTTGCATCGCATCTCGACTGGCACTGGCCCCAGCGCGTGCGATCGCGCGGATTTCTTGATGACCTGCGCGCCGCTGCCGTGACGCCGGGCGCTCCATCGCGACCCACTTCCCCCGCCCCGGATCACGCGGCCAGCGGTGGGACGGTGCGGCCGGGCGACACGCCATGAAGCGCCTGGGAATCGATTACGGCGCGGCGCGCATCGGCGTGGCGCTGCACGATGACACGCTTCCCGCGGCCACGCCTCGTCCACTTGTCACGGTGAGCGCGCGGCGCCGTGACGCGGCCCTCGCCCGGCTGGTCGCGCTGGCGCATGAGAACGATGTCGGCCAGATCGTTGTCGGCATCCCCTTGGCGCCAGACGGGGGGATGGGCGCGCGCGCGCTGCAGGTTCGTGGATTTGCTCGGGAGCTGGAACGACAGAGCGGTCTGCCCACCGTCTTGCAGGATGAGAGAGACAGCAGTCACGAAGCGCTGGAGCGCCTCATCGCGGCCGGCGTTCCCATGAAGAAGCGGGCAGAGAGAATCGATGAGATGGCGGCCGCCGTGATCCTCGAGCGATTCCTGGTGTCGCGGCCGAAATGAAGAGGGTTTTGCATGCGCATGTCTGACGTCTATCGCACGGGGGTGCGGTGGTTTCTGCGGCTGGTCTATCTCGTGTTCGGCCTCGTGCTGGCGGGTGCGGGCGTGGTGGTCTACCTCGCCTGGCAGCTGCTCACCCCTCCTGGAGGGAAGCAGGCGCGCACGTTCGTTCTCGACCCCGGGCGGTCTGCGGCCGAGGTGTCGCGCCAGCTCGAATCCGGAGGGTTCATACGGTCTGCATACGCGTTTCGCCTGATGCTGAAGGTCACCCACACCGCCAGCCGGCTTCAGGCCGGAGAGCACACGCTCTCGCCATCGATGACGGCCCTCCAGGTCAGGGATGAGCTCATGAAGGTCGTGGAGCGACCTGCGGTGCGCCTCACGATCCCTGAGGGGCTCACGCGCAAGGAGGTGGCTGCGCGTGTTGCGCGCACGCTGCCTGCAATCAAGAGCGACGACTTCCAGGGCTTCACCCTCTATCCGCGAACCACGTTCCCCGAGAAGACGTGGCTGCCTGGCACCGATCTCGAAGGCTACCTGTTCCCTGACACCTACGAACTGGAGGCGAAGAGCACTACGCGTCAGGTCGTGGAGCGCATGCTCAAGCGCTTCGAAGAGGTGGTGCTCGTGATGCCAGAGGTGAAGGCAAGGCGCTTCCCGGGGGGGCTGACGTTCCAGCAGATGATCGTTCTGGCCTCGCTGATCGAGGCTGAGGCGAAGGTCGACAAGGATCGTCCGCTCATCGCGGGCGTGTACCTCAACCGGCTGCGCAAGCAGATGCGTCTCGAGTGCGATGCCACCATCATCTACGCGCTGGGTACCCGTAAGGTGCTCTCGCTGGCCGATCTCAAGTACGAATCGCCCTACAACACGTATCTCTACGAAGGGCTGCCTCCGGGGCCGATCTGCAACCCGGGGCGGAAATCGATTGAGGCTGCGCTTCATCCGAAAGGAGACTTCCTCTACTACGTTCGTGATGACGTGAAGGGCGACGGCAGCCACGTGTTCGGCCGAACCTTCGCGGAGCACGAGGCGAACATCCGCAAGGTTTCTCGCTGACGCGCCACGGGTCGCACATCGGCCACGCGAAAAGTGTCGCAGCGACCGTGCGAGCGCAGAGGAGGTGGCACGCTTACGTCCCTCGAAAGCATGCATTGCCCTGGATCAGGGCTTGCCCAGCAAAGTCCTCGATTTTGCTGCGAGCGGGGAGGAGCAACCAGCGCAACCCATGCTGCTCGAGAAGCTGTGTCCGCGCCTCGTGGTCGAGAAGGTCGAAGATATCGACATCGACGCGCTGTGGGCTCAGGGCTATCGGGGCATGATCTTCGATCTCGACAACACGCTCGTCAGCTGGCGTCGCACGTCGCTGGCGCCACCGGTCACGGCCTGGCTCGAACGCGCTCGCGCGCTCGGATTCAGGCTCTGCATCTTGTCGAACTGCCTGTTCCGGCGTCGGGTGGCGAGACTGAGCCGTCAGGCCGGAATTCCTGCGATACCCAAAGCGAAGAAGCCCCAGCGCCGCTGGTTCCAGCAGGCACTCGACCTTCTGGAGACCCAGGTCGAAGACACCGTGGTCGTGGGTGACCAGGTGTTCACCGACGTGCTGGGTGGAAATCGAATGGGTCTCTACACCATCCTGGTCCTTCCCGTCGATCGTCGGGAGTTCTATGTCACCATCGTGCAGCGCACGGCCGAGAAGATCGTCTTGTTCCGCCTCAGGCGCAAGGGGCTGCTCCGCGCGGCGCAGACGACGCAGCCCGGGGTGCTCTATCACGGTGTCTGAGAAGGAGCGCTTCCAGGCGGCGATGCTGTGGCGCGTGAAGCGTCGGTTGAACCGTTGATTTCTCTGTGTTATAATGTAGGTTGGGCAACTGTGCTTCTGCAACGTCTGCGTAGCGGCAGCACACATCACGGGGACCCTGATCTGCGGCCTGGCCGCAACATCCCGCGCAATCTTCGAGGGTTGGGAAGAACACGAGCATGCTGACACGTTCCTCCAAGAAAGATCTGGGCGAGCTTCTCGTCGATGACAAGCTGATCACCGAGAAGCAGCTGCAGAAGGCGGTTGAGCAGTCGAAGAAGACGAGCGACTCTTTGCAGCGCACGCTCGTCAGCATGGGCTACGTCACGGAAAAAGACATCACCGAGGTCGTCGGCAAGCAGATGGGGGTCGGTTTCATCGACCTCGACTCCTACGATCTCGATCCCGAGCTGGCGCGGTCCGTGCCCGAGCATCTCGCCCAGCGCTACAAGGTGATCCCGGTAGGCCAGAAAGACAACAAGCTTACCCTGGCCATGGTCGATCCGCTGAACGTCATCGCCATCGACGACATCCGCCTGATCACGGGCTTCGATATCGATCCCGTCATTGCAACCGAAGAGTCGATCCTCAAGGCGATCAACCGCCAGTTCGGCGTCACTGACCTCGCCGAGGTGCAGGAGACCGTGAAGGACATCAGTGCCGCCGAGTTCGGCCCGCTCGAGGTGGAAGAGGCTGCCGACGAGGAGATTGCGCTCGACAAGCTCAAGGAGCTCGTTGACGAAGCCCCCATCGTTCGCGTCGTGAACCTCATCATCTCCCAGGCCATCAACGACAAGGCGTCCGACATCCACATCGAGCCAGACGCCAAGGCCGTGCGCGTGAGATACCGGGTTGACGGTGTGCTGCACGAGGTCATGTCCCCGCCGAAGCACATCCAGGCGCCCATGGTTTCCCGCATCAAGATCATGGCGAACATGGACATCGCCGAGCGACGCGTGCCGCAAGACGGCAAGATCCACCTGCGTCACGACAACCGCGAGTTCGACCTTCGCGTCTCGACCGTGCCGACCGTGCACGGCGAGAAGGTCGTCATGCGTATCCTTGACAAGTCATCGGTCATGCTGGGTCTCAACAAGCTCGGCTTCTATCCGGAGGTGCAGGGACCCCTCGAGTCGGTCATCGAGAAGCCGTACGGCATGTTCCTGGTGACGGGACCGACGGGTTCGGGCAAGTCGACGACCTTGTACTCGTGCTTGAACAAGCTCAACACGGGCGACGTGAACATCATGACGGTTGAAGACCCCGTCGAGTACCAGACCCCTGGCATCAACCAGGTGCAGACCAACGACAAAGCCGGCCTCACGTTCGCAGGCGCGCTGCGCGCCTTCCTGCGTCAAGATCCGGACATCATCATGGTCGGTGAGATCCGTGACACCGAGACCGCGCGCATCGCCGTAGAAGCCGCGCTGACGGGTCACTTCGTGCTCTCGACCCTGCACACCAACGATTCGTCGGGTGCCATCACCCGTCTCACCGAGATGGGCGTGGAGCCCTTCCTCTGCGCCTCCGCCATCGTGGGCGTGCTCGCCCAGCGACTGTCGCGGCGCATCTGCCCGAACTGCAAGGAGGCGTATGCGCCTCCCGTCGAATCGGTCAAGCGGTTCGGTCTCTCGGCCTACACCGATTCTGAGATCACCTTCTACAAAGGCCGTGGCTGCGATCACTGCAAGACGACCGGGTACAAAGGGCGTCAGGGCATCTTCGAGGTGCTGGTCATCAGTGATCGAATCCGTGGTCTCATCCTTCAGCGGGCCTCTACCGCCGAAATTCGGCAGGCGGCCATGGAGGAAGGAATGAAGACCATGCAGGATGATGGACTTCGAAAGGTACTCGATGGCATCACGAGCATTGAAGAATGCCTGCGCGTGGTGATGATCGAGGGCAACGACTTCTGATCCCGGGCGGTACCGGGAACGAACGACGGACTTGGAGTAGCTGAATGGCACTGGCAGAACCCCTGAGATACACGATGGATGAGCTCCTCAAGACGACCGTGGAGCGAGGAGCCTCAGACCTGCACCTCGCGGTGGGGTTGCCTCCGATGCTGCGCATCAGTGGGCGGCTCACCCCTACTGAGTACCCTCGTCTGGTGCCGGATGACACGAAGCGACTCATCTACTCCATCTTGAATGACAAGCAGAAGGAGAAGTTCGAGAAGACCTGGGAGCTTGACTGCTCCCACGGCGTTCGCGGATTCGGCCGCTTTCGTGTCAACGTCTTTCGTCAGCGCGGGGTCGTGGGGGCAACGCTGCGCGCCATCCCTACATCCATCCCCTCACGGCAGGAGCTCAACCTGCCGCCCATGGTCGAAGAGATCGTCAAGCGTCCTCACGGGCTGATTCTCGTGACGGGTGCGACGGGTATGGGCAAGTCAACCACCCTGGCATGCATGCTCGACAGCATCAACTCCGAGAACTCCGAGCATATCATGACCATCGAAGACCCCATCGAGTACATCCATCAGCACAAGCGGTCTCTGGTGAACCAGCGTGAGCTCGGGCAAGACACCTTGTCGTGGTCGAACTCCCTGCGCGCCTGCCTCCGAGAGGACCCGGATGTCATCCTGGTGGGTGAGATGCGAGACCTCGACACGATCGCGGGAACGCTGACGGCGGCCGAAACCGGTCACCTCGTCTTCTCCACCTTGCACACGTCTGACGCCTCGCAGACCATTGATCGCGTCGTCGATGTCTTCCCTCCGCACCAGCAGCAGCAGATCCGCGTGCAGCTGGCTTCTGTGCTGGAATGTGTATTCTCGCAGCAGCTGATCCCGCACGCAAGCGGCGTCGGACGTGTGCCGGCCATCGAGATCATGGTAGCGACCTCGGCCATCCGCAACCTCATTCGCGAAGGCAAGACGCACCAGATCTACAATGCGCTCCAGACGGGGAGCAAGCACGGCATGCAGACCATGGAGCAGTCGCTTCTCGACCACTACATGAACAAGCAGATCACATTTGAAGAGGCACTGAACCACACCATGCACCCTGACGATCTGCGTCGCATGATCGAAGGTGCAGGGGGTAAGGTCAGGTCGTGACGAAATAGTCTCTGATCCCGAAATTCTGAGAGGAGGTGCTCCCCGATGAGCGCTTGGTGGTGGCTTCTGCCGCTTGCAATGATCATCTTTGGCAACCTGAGCAACATCTAGCTCAGGCCCGTGTAGGAATCTAAGGAGGTTTGGGTCGGATGCCCGTTTTCCAGTACGAGGTCCGTGACGCCAGTGGCCAACTGAAGAAGGATACCATAGAAGCCCAGAACCTGCGGATGGCCACGCAACGTCTGCAGGAGCAGAAGTACACGGTCATCACAATCAAGGAAAAGACGACCTCCGTGGGCCAGGCAGACCTTGCCTCCTGGCTCCAGAAGATGAAGAAGGTGAACGAGCAGGCGCTCGTGGTGTTCTCGCGCCAGTTCGCCACCATGATCAATGCAGGTCTTGCCATGGTTCGCTGCCTTGACATCTTGTCAGAGCAGACCGAAGACAAGAAGCTGCAGCAGACGCTCATCCAGGTACGGCGTGACGTCGAAGGTGGTGCCACGCTGTCGAACGCATTGCAGAAGCACCCCGCGGTCTTCTCCACGCTCTACACGAGCATGGTGAAGGCGGGTGAGATGGGCGGTGTGCTCGACGAGGTGCTCGAGCGTCTCGCGAGCTTCATGGAGAAAGACTTCAGCCTCAAGAAGAAGGTGAAGTCAGCGCTGACCTATCCTGTCGTGATCTTGATCATGGCGCTCGCAATCGTGTTCTTCCTGGTGACCTACATCCTTCCCACGTTCGTGAGCCTCTTCGAAGGCATGAACCTGACGCTTCCGCTGCCGACCAAGATCCTCATCGGTCTGACAAAGGGCGCCAGAAACCCACTGGTCGTGCTGCCCTCCCTCGTGCTGTTCGTCATCGGCGGCATCGGCATGGGACGGTACGTGCAGACCCCATACGGCAAGAAGCAGTATGACCTCTTGAAGCTGAATATCCCGGTGTTCGGCCTGTTGAACAAGAAGGTGGCCATCTCACGCTTCTGCCGCACCCTCGGAACGCTCCTGTCGTCAGGCGTTCCGATCATGCAGGCCCTCGAAATCGTGGGTAAGGCTTCTGGCAACGAGATCATCGCAATGACCGTGACCAAGATTCGTGACAGCATCCGAGAAGGTGAGAGCATCGCAACGCCCCTCGGTTCGTCTGGCATGTTCCCTCCTATGGTGACCCAGATGGTGGCGGTGGGTGAGGAAACAGGAAACCTTGACGCAATGCTGTCGAAGATCTCAGACTTCTACGACACCGAGGTCGAATATCTGCTGTCGTCGCTGACCTCGATGCTCGAACCGATCATGATCGTGGGTATGGGCGGTATCGTGGGATTCATCGTGATCTCCGTCTTCCTTCCGCTCTACCAGCTCATCGGCTCGATGTCCTGACCTCGACGGCGTTGCAAGCAGCGCAACGCAGTCACTTCAGGTAGAACGCCCACGACTCGCGTCCGCGCGGGAAGGGGCGTTCTTTCTTTCGAGGCCAGTCTCGCCCGTAAAGATGTTTTTGCATCACCGCATGGTCTTGGAGGAGCTCGTCACGGTTTGTCGAACATCGATAAAATCGGCCCTTAGACCGATGGTGTTTCGACGCCCTGACGTGGTAATATATGATGGAGGCGAAACGCTTGCAGAACGATCTCGCAGCGTCTCGCGCCTGAAATGTTGGCTTCGCTGCTCCCGGTGAGCGGCGAAGCGCAAAGGGGTCGCCAGTGGCTTGCCACTGGCGTCGGAGCAAAAAACGAGGAGGTGAAACACAATGATTCGCAACGCCCGCAAGGCAAAGGGCTTCACCCTGATCGAGCTGATGATCGTGATCGCCATCATCGCAATCCTGGCCGCCATCCTGGTGCCAAACTTCATCCGCGCTCGTGCGCAGGGTCAGGCCACTGCCTGCAAGTCCAACCTGAAGAACATCGGTACGGCGCTGGAAATGTACTCGACCGACAACTCGGGTCGTTTCCCCACCAACCCGTCGACACTCACGCCGAACTACCTCAAGTCCATCCCGACCTGCCCGTCAGTCGGTACGGTTTCGTACACGACCGCCGGCTTCACTTCGGTGAGCGTGCCTGACGCATACACGGTGGTCTGCAGCGGTGCTTCGAACCATTCCGGTGCCGGATATGGTGCGAACTACCCGCAGTACACGTCGACCCAGGGTCTCGTCGAGCGCTAGTTCACTGGCGCAAGCAAGAGACGTACGGGTATCCCGGAGAGGGAGAGCCTGCGAGGGCTCTCCTTTCTCGTTCTTCGAAGCCCTTCAGCCACGGGAGCGCTTTCATGAGCGTGTCTGAGCATCATACGAACGACAAAGGTGCCGAGCGCCGAGGTGCGATGGCTGCATGGGCCATCTTCCTGGCGCTGTTCACCTTCTGCTCCACGGTGGGACAGCCAAGCCCCGATCTCTGGTGGCAGCTTTCGGGCGGCAGACAGATCGTCGAGGGGCGTGCCTCGATGAGCGCCGATCAGACCTCATTCACGGCCTCACAGCGGTCCTGGCTGAATCACGAGTGGCTTGCGGAGAGCGCCATGTACCTCGCGCACACGTGGCTGGGCGGCCAGGCGGCGCTGCACGTGGCGCGCATCGCGCTCCTGGCGCTGGCTTTCTGGCTGGCTTCTCGGGCTGCACGCGCGGCGGGCTGCACGGAGACCGCAGCCGCGCTGGGGGCGAGTCTTGCCCTCCTGGCGTCGCAGTGGCGATTCTTCTTTGATGTTCGTCCCTATCTGTTCACCTACGTCGGACTCTCGCTCACCCTGTGTGTCACTGCTCGCTGGCTTGTCTCTGGCCGAGCTGCGCCTCCCTGGTCTCTCGTGCCGGTCTACGCTCTGTGGGCGAACCTCCACTCCGGGGTGATGGCAGGCCTGGTCCTTCTCGGCCTGTGTGCCCTCGGTGCGCTCTTGGTACGGCGTGAACGCGCGGTCGCGCTGCTGAGCCTGTTGCTGGCCTGCACCACGGCCTGCCTGCTGAACCCCTATGGCGTAGAGGTGCTGACATTTCCCTTCGAGTTCGTGGGGAAGGCTACGGTCTGGTCCATGGGGCTGAATGAGTGGGCAAGGACCGATCTGTTGGGTTCGCAGTGGCCGAGCGGGGTCTACCTGGCCTTGGCCCTGGTCTGCGCGATGTGGGTCCGCCGAGCACTAGGTCCTTCGCTGCTCTGTGCGGTGGTGGGCTTCGGATGCCTCATGGTCACCGCCTGGAGGCATGTCCCGCTGTTCGCACTGGTGTCCGTGCCCGCGGTCGGGCTCGGGTTGCAGCGTGCAGGGCGTGGGTTTGGTGGGGACACGTTGCCCGGATGGTTGAGGCGGAGTGTGACGACGGGAGTGTCACTGGTTGCACTTTTCGCTGTCGGATGGCGGCTTTCAGGGGTGAACCTCGGCGAGCTCAGCGGAGAGGCGCGCTACTTCCCGGTCGACGCGGTAGGCTTTCTTCGTGCCAACGCGCTCCCGGAGCGCATGTACAACGCCTACGGCTGGGGAGGGTATCTGGGGTGGCACCTTTCGCCGAGACATCGGGTGTTCATGGACGGCCGCGCCAACACACTGTATCCCCCCGAGGTGTATCGCGACTTCCTGGAGATCGACGCGGCGGTGTCCGGATGGCGTGAGAAGCTCGACCGATATGGGGTCGATCTCGTCATTCTCAATGGTCTCGAGCGCTCGGGCGGCCTTCGAGCGGCCATCTCCAGCGATGACGCCTGGGCCCTGCTGTACGCAGATGGGCTTGCCGAGATATTCATCCGGAAGAAGCCCGCGACTTTGCCGATCTTGTGGTCCTCCGCGCGTGGAGGCGTTTCGCTGCCGTTCTCCGCTGGCCTGGAGATGGCGCGACGCGCGCTCAGCGAGGGGCACACGCAGGAAGCGCGCGCGCGCCTGCAACGCATCGTTCCTCGTGATGATCGAGAGCGGGCGAGGTGGTGCGCGCTCCAGGCCCTTGTGGTTGCGCGCAGCGGCAGCCCTCAAGAGGCAGAGACGCTTCTCTGGCGTGCCCTTCAGCTTGATCCGACGCTTCCAGAGGCGCACTTCAACCTGGGGGCGCTGCTCTGGGCACGGGGAGACCGCAGCGGCGCTCGGCAGCAGCTCGAGGCCGAGATCCGTGTGAATCCCGCCTTCGTTCAGGCGCAAGAGATGCTGCGGCAGGTCGAGCCCTAGAACCGCGACCAGAGTCGAACTTCCACCACTCTTTCTGGGCGGAGACCGGCCTTTTCGACCGCTCTCCTGGTCCGGGGGGCTGGAGGCCCGCACATCGACGGACGTGCGTCGACGCCGTCTGTGGGAGCGCTGCTGGGAGGGCGAGGCTGCTCGTGCGGGGAAGGTGGGCTTCCCACAAGGACAGGCGCTCGCCGACCTTGCGTGACAGAGACAGAAGCGCTGAACGGAGAGGAGGCTGACGGTGGACGGATTCGTCCTTCTGGGTGACCTGCTGTCGACATCGAATCCCGCGTCCCTGTTCATGGTGTTCGTCTTCGGAACGCTTCTCGGGAGCTTCGTCAACGTGTGCATCGGTCGCATGCCTGTAACGAAGTCCATCGTCTGGCCCGGGTCGGCCTGTGGGGAGTGCGGCGTGCCCCTGGCCTGGTGGCAGAACGTTCCGCTCGCTTCCTACATCGGCCTCGGTGCGCGGTGCAATTTCTGCGGAAGCGTGATCGGGCCGCGCTACCTCCTTCTGGAGGTGCTCACCGGCCTGGTGGCTGTTTCGCTGTTTGCAAGCACCCACACGGAGGCCGTTGTCGACGTGCACGGCCCCCTCTCTGCGACCTACGTGTTCGTCTACCAGCTCGTCTTTGCGTGCCTTCTGATCATTGTGTTCTTCATCGACCTCGATGCCTGGATCATTCTCGATGAGATCAACTACTTCGGGATTGCGGCGGGTGTCCTGGGGGCGTGGCTCCTACCGCCTCAATACGGCTTTCTCGCGCAGCTCGGCTATCCCGTTGACGGCCACCTCGCAGAGGCGACGGGGGGATGGCAGAACCTGGCCTGGAGCATGCTGGGGGCCGGGCTCGGGTTTGCCCTGTTCTCCGGCATCGCGCTCCTGGGCTCTCTCCTGGCGCGGCAGGAGGCGATGGGCAGGGGAGATGTCAAGCTCGCGGCGCTCATCGGCGCCTTCCTCGGACCGCAGCGGGGAGTGCTGGCGCTCCTGCTCTCGTTTCCGCTGGGGGCCGCTGTGGCGCTGCCGCTCATCTTGATTGCACGTCGCGGAAGCAAGACTCCCGTTCCGTTCGGCACGTTCATGGCGGTGGCCGCGTATGTCGTCGTGTTGTTTGGGGACGCTCTTCTTCGCATGATGCTGCCTTTTGCTCTCTGAGGGCTGCCGTCGACCCAGCGATGTGGGAGCGTGAAGGAAGGAAGAGAAGTGAACGGGTTCGAACCAGACTCGAGCATGGCGGCTTTCAAGAGCCTTTGCTAGGCACAGCGCTTGTGGGAAAGAGGGCTTACGGTTGCGCTACAAGGAGCGTCTCCAACGGGGGGGACCTGCACGCGGCTTCACGCTGATCGAGCTCATGATCGTGATTGCCATCATCGGTATCCTGACTGCTGTCATGATCCCGAACATGGTCAAGAGCAAGTATCAAGCCCAGTGGACGTCTTGCGCAGGCTATGAGCGGAACATCGCGGCGGCACTCGAGAACTATCAGGCCCAGTACGGAAGCTATCCCTCGGCATTGAGCGCGCTGGTGGTCGTCAATCCCCCGTACATGAACTTCATCCCCACGTGTCCAAGCAATGGCACCAGCTATTCAAGCTCGTACCAGCCGGCGAACTCTACGAGCGGCACGTCTGTGTACGATCACTTCACGATCTACTGCCCTGGCGCGCACTTCATCGTTCTCACCAGCGTGAAGCAGGGCTATCCCCAGTACAACCCGGAACGCGGCTCGTTGCAGTACGATTCCACGCATTGAGCTACATCATTGGGGGGGGGCTCTCTCGGGAACGGTGCCACGATCTTTGTGCGATCTTTCACTTCACGACATCTTAGGAGGACTTTCATTTTTACCCACGAAACAAAGAGGGTCTTAGCGGGTCTACACTTGATTTAAATGCGATAACGGCGCCATCGCGCACCAGTTGTCGCAGACCCGAAGTGGCGTTGTCTGACGCCAGGGGAAGCAGAGCGGTTCCCCCTGGCCTGGCTACTGAACGGTGAGGGAGATACAGGTCGTTCAATGCACTTTCTGAAGTCGCTCTTCGGGTCGAAGACGTCTGTCGGTGGTCTCGATGTGGGCAGCAACGCAATCAAGTTGGCTCAGATCGCGAAGACCTCCAGCGGCGAGTTCCAGCTCGAGAGAATCGCCATGGGACCCACGCCGCAGATGGCCTTGAAAGACGGCGCGGTCGTAGATGTCCGCAGCCTCGGTGATGCGATCCGTCAGCTCTACGCAGCCCAGAACTTCACGGTTCAGAAGGTGGACGGGGTCGTTGCCGGTCAGTCTGTTGTGATCCGTCCCATCAGCATGACGGCCATGACCCAGAAAGAGCTTAAGAACGCCATCAAGTTCGAGGCGGAGCGGTATCTCCCGTACTCCGTCGCAGATGCCCAGATCGATGGCATTCCCCTGCGCAGCAACGTCGACGGCGATGACAAGCAGATGGAAGTCCTGCTGGTTGCCGCGCCTCGCGAGATGCTCCGCAACGCGCAAGAGGTCATCAAGCAGTCGGGCATCACCCCGAACTCCATCGACCTCGAGCCCATGTCTCTCGTTCGGGCGCTGAAGGTGAACACCGACCCGCAGACCTTCGAGCAGACCATCGCGCTGATAAATCTGGGCGCGAACTCGAGCAGCATCAACATCTTCAAGGCAGGGATGTTGCGCCACAACCGTACCATCACGGTGGCGGGCAACAGTTTCACGAAGGCCATCGGTCAGTCGCTCAACCTGAGCTTCGACGAGGCAGAGAAGATCAAGAAAGACAAAGGTGTCATCCGTGTGGAGAAAGACGCGACGCCGGTCGCGCCCACCACGATGCGCATCTACAACGTCATCAGTCCGGTGCTCTCTGAGCTGATCACCGAGGTGCAGCGGTCTTTCGACTACTATCGGTCGCGGTACCGGGGAGAGTCTGTCGACGTGATCTATCTCTCCGGGGGCACCGCTCGGTTCAAGAACATCGATGCCTACATCTACAATGAACTCGGAATCCAGTGCCACATAGCGAACCCGTTCAAGAACATCTCCGTGTCTGGCGTTTCCGGGATGTCCGCTGAGGAGATCCAGGAGATGGCGCCGTCGCTCATGGTGGTGGTCGGACTGGCGTTGCGTGAGCTGGTGTGATGAGTAGTGAGGGGCGACAAGTGAAGGTGTGTCGTTGGAGTGACTCTGTCAAGGAGGTGACGGGATGACAATCAAGGTCGATCTTCTGCCTACTGAGAAAAAACGGTTTGGCATCGACCCTGTGTGGATCGTTCTCGTGCTGGTGATCATTCTGTGCACCATCGCATTCTTCGTCTACGGCAAGCAGCTGGAAGGCGCGATAGCGGCCAAGGAGCAAGAGGTTCACGAAGTCGAGGCCAAGATCACCGAAGATCGTGGCAAGCTCCCCGGAATTGCCAAGATGAAGGGGGAGAACGACAAGCTGTCGGCTCAGATCAACACGATCAAGGGCCTCAAGAACGACCCTGTGCGTTATGCCAACCTGCTGTGGGAGATCGCCGAGGTGCTCCCCGCTAACGTCTGGGTGACTTCCATCAACATCGAGCCGAGCACGCAGACCGTGACACTCTCCGGCCAGTCCGTCGAGTATGGTGGTCAGAAGCCGCTCGAGTCCATCGCACAATCGATGAAGGCGTTCCAGAACTCGCGCTACTTCAAGGACGCGACGCTTTCCTCGACGTCGTCGGGCAAGCTCGATTCGTTGACGACCTTCTCCTTCCAGCTCGAGACGCACTACGATGCTGATGCGGCGCTGAAGTCTCCGGACCAGATCGCGCCTCGCTCAGCACCGTCTGGCGCGCCAGGTGCGGCCCCTGGAGCTGCACCCTCGGGTGCACCTGCGGGAGCGTCAGCCCCTGCGCCTGGTGCCTCCGGTGCCCCTGCGGCAGCCGGACCTTCCGGTGCTCCTGCGAGCGCCGCGCCAAGTGGAAAGTAGGTGACGTGTCTTGAGTCTGACCAACCCCATGAAAATCCTCCTGGCGGCGATGGTGATCGGCATCATCTTCCTGGGCTTCTGGATGCTCGACTGGCAGAGCAAGAAGCAGCAGATCGATCAGCTGACGAACACGCTGCGCGAGAAGCAGGACGAGAAAGCGAAGATGGACACTGACATCAAGCAGATCGACGTGCTCATCTCCGAGAACAACAAGCTCAAGAAGGACCTGAAAGAGGTCATGGAGGCTGGAATCCTGCCGGAGAGCCCGCAGGAGTTCGTCGCCAACTACATCATGCAGATCAGTGGTCTCGTCGAGCGCATCCAGCGCGAAGACGATGACGACTCGTTCGTCCTGCTCTCGCTCACGCCAGGCACTGAGGTCAAGCAGGCGGTTCCCGTCGGCGGACCCAAGCCGGGGGCGTCTGGTGCGCCGGGAGCGGCGCCGTCTGCCGCACCGGAGAAGCCCGCGGCACCTGCGGCCGTCCCCGAAGCGCTGAAGCAGTACCCGACCCGTACCTTCCAGATGTCCATGAAGGGCCGTTACGAAACCCTCGTCGACTTCCTCGATCGTCTGGGTCGTCTCGAGCTGCAGCGCCTGGTTACGGTGAACAAGCTCTCCCTTTCACCTGAGGGTGACACCAAAGGTGGAAGGCCCGTGCTGAACATCACCATGCCGCTGACCGCATATCTGCGTACCGGAGGTGACCAGCAGTGAGAGGGAAATCAGGCCTGACTGTCGCGAGTCTCTTTGTAGCCGCCGGGCTCACCTGCCTCTCGGCTGGGGGGGCGTGGGGTGAACCCAAGCCAGCGGCACCCACAGTTCAGCACGAGGTGCAGGTAGGGCAGCCCGCCCCACCTGCAACTGGCGCTGCGCCTGCCAAGCCCGGAGCGGCTGAGCCGGCACAAGGCCCGCCTGCCAAGCGCGTCTTCAAGCGGAATCCGTTCGTTCCGCCCATGAACGCCGGCATGGCGGTCTCGACCACGCCGTCGAAGCCGACTGGGCCAGCCAAGCCGACCGGGCCTGCCAAGCCGACCGGGCCTGCCAAGCCGGTCGAGCCCGAGCCCGAAGCGCCTTCGTTCACCCTGGCAGGCATCTTCAAGATGGGTGGGCTCACCACCGCGCTCTTGATGACCGAGTCCGGGCCGGTCGAGGCACACGTCGGGCAGTCGGTGGGTGGCTACAAGGTGACATCCATCAACGAGGCGACCCGACAGGTCGTTGTTGAAGTCAAGAATCACGCATTCCGCGTGTCGCTGCCGAAAGACAGCCCGTATGGGACCAGCGGCGCCGGAGGGTCCAAATCAGGTGGGGCTCCACCTCCTAAAGGTGATGCCGGAGCTCCCGCGGGTGGCAGTGGAAGCGGCCCGCTGCCACCGCCACCTCCTCCTGCAAAGGGGGGACGGTAGAACGCGGAGTCTGTCCCTGGGCTGTGAGTAGATTTGTATCGTATTAAGCAACTGGGAGGTGGATAAGTCCCCATGATTCTCTATCGCAATGGATTCAAGTGGCTCGTGATGCTTCTCATCGCGGCTTCCGCCGTGATCGGGGCACCGGCCGCACACGCGAAAAGTCCTGTCGTCACTGGTGTTCAGGTCAACGGCGCCTCAGGCAAGCTGAAGGTGAACGTGACCGCCACGGGCGAGGTCCAGTACCGTGTTCTCAATCTCAATGATCCGCGACCTCAGCTGGTGGTCGAGATCTTCCCTGCGCAGCTGGCCACTGACGTCAGCAAGTCCACGGACGTCAACGCGGGAGAGGTGGAGAAGGTCCGCATGGGCCAGTTCTCCGACAACCCCGACGTGGTGCGTCTCGTGGTCGACCTGAAGTCGGCTGTCAAGTACCAGGTCTCTCTGGGGCAGGGTCACAAGCGCCTTACCCTGGCGCTCGACACGACGGCATCCACGGCCGTGACCCATGCGGCTCCTGTGGTGAAGGCTCCTGCGGCAGCCACCCTGGCTGTGGCGCCTGCGCTGAAGGGCAAGGCAGCGGTCCGCGTGGCCGAGGCTGGCGCCCCGGACGTGAGCCCCTCGCACACCTATGTCGTGCACAACTCGCCTGCGGGCGCCCCTGCCGAGATCGCGAAGGGCTCCAAGCCCCGTCGCAGCGGCAAGTCTGGCGCAGCCTCCGCTGGCACGGGGAAGGCAGTCACCCTCGACTTCGTGAATGCCGACCTCATCTACGTGCTCAAGATCCTGGCGAAGGAGCTGAAGCTGAACCTGGTGACCGACAGCACGGTCAAGGGTTCGGTGACGATGGCTCTGAAAGATGTGCCGCCGAGCGCAGCGCTCCAGCTCATCCTCAAGATCCAGGGCTTCGACTACA
Source organism: Pseudomonadota bacterium (assembly GCA_010028905.1). Classification (NCBI taxonomy): domain Bacteria; kingdom Pseudomonadati; phylum Pseudomonadota; species Pseudomonadota bacterium. The sequence continues at coordinate 21,841 of RGZZ01000022.1, forward strand.
AGATCTTCGGCAGCACCCTCGTGGTGGGCGCCGCTGATACGCTCGGCAAGATCCCTGCCGACATCATGGGCAAGCAGCTTCCGAAGGCGGGAGACGTGAACGTCCTCCCGATTCCGCTCGAGAACGCCAAGGCGGCCGCGGTGGCCGACACCATCAAGGGCGTCTACCCGGACGCGAAGGTCACCGTTCAGGCTGACCAGAACTTCGTGGTGGTGACGGCGAGCAAGGGCCAGCTGCGCGACATCAAGGAGTTCGTCCAGAAGCTGGACGTTCCGCCTCCGCCGCCCGTCGTGCTCAAGACCGAGATCGTCCCGGTCAAGTACGGCACCGTCCAGGGTGTGTTGAATCTGGCGAAGCCGCTGTATCCTTCGCTGGGCTACACCGTGGATGACCGTCTCAACTCGCTCATCGTGACGGGTCAGGACCGTGACATCGAGGCGCTCAAGGCGTTCCTCGCCACCGTTGACATCCCGCTGCAGCAGGTGATGCTCGACATCCGCATCGTTGTCCTCAACGAAGACGGCTCCAAGATCCTCGGCTTCTCCATCGGCTCGTCTGACGGTACGTTCGGCGTGTTCGGTGCCCAGGGCGGCCGACCCATCACCTTCACCGAGTCTCTGCCGCTCGTCAACGGAGCAGCGGCGACCACCACGCCTTCGCTGGCCATCGCGCCTTTCAACCGCACGCCCTTTGTCATCGGTGCGACCCTGTCGATGCTCGTGTCGCGCAACGACGCGAAGGTCATCGCCACCCCGCGCGTCATGACCCAGAGCGGCAAGGAAGCCTCGGTGCTCATCGGTGACAAGTACCCCATCGTGTACTTCGATCCGCGCGCGGGTCAGTTCCAGGTCCAGTACATCGACATCGGCACCAAGCTGGGCGTGAAGCCCACGGTTACGGCTGACGGTTTCGTCGTGATGGACCTGACCCCTGAGCAGAGCACCCTGAAGGCGCTCATCAACAACCAGTACCCTGAGACCCAGGTGGTGACCGTGAAGACCAACGTGCGCGTGCGCGATGGTGACACGGTGGTCATCGGTGGTCTGCTTCGTGAGACGGAGAAGTACACCCTCAGCAAGCTGCCCTTCCTGGGTGACCTGCCTGTCCTCGGTGAGCTCTTCCGCCAGACGAACATCCAGCGTCAGAAGGACGAGACCTTCGTGACGGTGACGCCCAAGGTCATGTAGCACTCACGCGGTGCGACGTGACTGACGCGAGGGGCTGCGCGCAAGCGTGGCCCCTCGTTTTTTATGTTCGGGCGGAATTTGCGCGGACATGAGGAACGGGTGGAGTCGTGGGAAGGACTGTTTCCCGCTACGGGTCGAATACCCCGAAGAGGGATGGAGCCTAACATCCGCCATTGTGCTCCAGCGAACTCCGCACCGCCGAAGCGGCATGACTGCGCAGCATGTGGCGCCACCAGCGCCTCATCGGTTGGGCTGTTGAAGGCACCGCTTTCCCCCTTCGAGCGTGCAGGTGCGACTGTGAAAGGTGGTACGGCAGGGTTGGCAGACGACGTTCAGACGCTCGTGCGTGACGCGGATGAGGCTTTTGCGCGACACGATTGGGAATACGCGCTCGAGACGTATCAGAAAGTCATGCAGCTCGATGCCCAGAATGACGAGGCGTGTGAGAAGATTGCACGCATCTATTCCTTTCGCGGGCTCATCCAGGATGTAATCAAGCAGTACTTCCTACTCATCGCAATTCTCGAGGGGCGTGGCGAGTACGATCTCGCACTCGAGATCGCGCGATGGGTCATGCAGATCCAGCCGGAGAACGACAAGGCGCGTCAGGCGCAGATCAACATTCATCGCAAGCGGGGTCAGAACGACGAGGTTGTTCGGCAGTCGCTCCAGCTTGCTCGTCTCTATATCGAGCTCGGGTTGGGCGATCAGAGCATCGACCTGCTCAAGAACGCGCAAGAGGTTGACCCGGAAAACCTCGATATCGGTACCGAGCTGGCCGAGATCTATGTGAGCCACGGGCACATCCAGGAAGGTGTGGCTCAGTTCCGCCAGATTGCCAATCTCTTCGTTCAGAAGCAGCAGTACGACAAGGCGGCGGATGCCTTCAAGCGCATGAAGGTGATCCAGTCAGACGATCCGAGTCTGCTCTTCACCCTCGGAGAGCTCTATGTGAAGCTGAACCGTCTCAACGACGCCGAGGCGGAGTTTCGTGCCATCCTCCGTCACGACCTCAACCACGTCGAAGCCCTGCTGGCGCTTGGCAATGTATGCCATCAGAAAGGGCAGTTCCGTGACGCCATCCTGGCGTTCAACAAGATCACCATGATCGACCCTGACGCCTATGTCGCCAAGGAGAAGCTGGGCGAGCTCTATCACGCGCAGGGAAACGTCAATGAGGCGATCAAGCACTACCTGAGTGCCGCGGCTGCCTACCAGCAGTTTGAAGAGCAGCCTCAGGCCATCAAGCTCTTCCAGCGTGTGGTCTCTCTCGACCCCACCAATCCGACGGCCTGCCGCGAGCTCACGAACCTCGGCGCGCCTCTCGAGCCCGAGAACCCCGCAGATCTCGGGCCGGGATATCAGCCGCCGAGCGGCGCTGCCGCAGGTCCAGGTGCAGGCGTCAACC